>NZ_DAIESY010000119.1:0-28075 GCF_027346185.1 Halothiobacillus sp. | reverse complement strand
CGCGGATGCGTGCGAGCAGTTCCTCGAAATAGGCGCTGTCCTGCCCACCCTTGAAGCGCTCGTCGTCCAGCAGAAAGCCCTTTTCGAGATAGTCCTTCAACTGTTCTGTCACCCAGCGCCGGAACTGCGTACCCCGATGTGAACGCACCCGATAGCCCAGGTGCAGAATCACCTCCAGGTTGTAATGGTCAACCAGCCGTTCCACATTCCGCGCCCCTTCGCGGGCAACTATTAGGAATTTCCTAATCGTTCGATCTGCCGCCAACTCCCCGTCCTGAAACAGATTTTTCAGGTGCGCATTGATGGTTGGAACCTTGACTTGATACAGGTCGGCCAATTGCTTCTGACTCATCCAGACCGTGCCGTCGTCCAACCGAAGCTGAACACGTGTCCGGGCATCCTCTGTCTGGTAAAACAGGAACTCGCCTTGCCCGGCCATGGGTGCAGCAGGCTGCTGGACAATTTTCTTGTCTTGACTCATTCCGCCGCCTCCCCACCATCGCCAAACAGGTCGGCTATCAGCGCAGCCTCGCGCGACTTTCTCCCTCTCCCCTCGCGGGAGAGGGCTGGGGGGAGGGGGGCTTCCGGCGCCGCCATTGGTAGATTCGCCACATTCAGGCTGTAATCGTCATGCCCCCATTCGCAGCGCGCCAGCACCATTTTGGGAATCTTCTTCAGCGTCAGGTTCGGCCAGCGCTCCGAAGCCTTGGCCGCTGTCACGCCGTGAAAGGCTGAGCAGCACACGAGCAGGCTTTGCTCGCCGCCCACCTCATCGGACAACGCCTGCAATTGCTCTGCCGATAAGTTCTGCGTGGTCACATAAATAAAATCGCGCTCACTCGAATGGCCGTGTTGCCACCACTGCACCTCGGAAGGCGCATAGGTAAAGCCTTCCAGCTTGGCCAGCGCCTCGGCCAATTGCGCCGCGTTGTATTCCGGGTTGATGACCGGATTACCCCAGCGGTCGTTGACAATGAGCGTGGGCGCAAGGCGGTAATAGCGGAAGCCGCCGCCGCCCTGCCAGTTCACCGCTTTGGAAATGCCGCCGGGGTCTTCGCCGTCGATGACCTTTTTCAGACGCGGGATAATGTGGGTATGGCAGTGCTCGCCCAGCTCAATCATGATCCAGCGGCGACCCATCTTGTGCGCCACCGCGCCAGTGGTACCGGAACCGGCGAAGGAGTCGAGAACGAGGTCTCCTGGGTTGGTGGCCAAGATAAGGACTCGTTTCAGTAGTTTTTCAGGCTTTGGCGTCGCAAATGAGTCAGAGGGATTGATAGTCTTAACCTCCTCCCGTGCTTCATGGTTGTGACCAGCCTCGGAATGTAGCCAAATCGTTGGCGCAGGAGGTTCAGCCAGCTTCAACTCTGACAGAAAGGTCTTCCTTGACGGGTTTGCCGACCCGTCTACACCAAACCAAATTTCGTCATTTTCGTCCATCTTGCGCAGTGCGTCCGCAGGAAAACGAGGTGAAGAGCCTGGTGGTGGAGACCAAATAACTCCATTTTTGAAGCAAAACTGAAATGCCTGCTCCTTTTCAGATCCAGTTCGTTTTGCATAGAGAGGAGTCGCCTTCCAGGGCCCCTTAGGATGGTTGTCTGGATTTCTGTACCGACTATCCATTTCCGCAGTCCTATCCAACCGATTGGGCCGCCACACCTCCTTATTCTGAGCGTAGATCAAGACATGGTCGTGAGTTTCAGCCAGCCACTTCGAGTCGTTCGAGACGGTATATTTCTTCTGCCAAACCACATTCGCCACAAAATTCGCCCGCCCAAACACCTCATCACACACCACCTTCAGATAGTGCGCCTCATTGTCATCAATCGTGATCCACAGCGAACCATCCTCCGCCAAAAGTCGCCGGATGATCTCCAGCCGGTCGCGCATCAGCCCCAGCCAGATCGAATGCTCCAGTCCGTCGTCGTAATGCGTGAAGGCGCTGCCGGTGTTGTACGGCGGGTCGATGAACACGCATTTGACCTTGCCCGCAAACTCCGCCTCCAGCGCCTTCAACGCCAACAGGTTGTCGCCAAAGATTAGCCGGTTGTCGAAGAGATCATTCTCGGTCACACGCTGCGGCGCGTGATACGACTTGTCCGGGTCTTCCAGCAGAATACGCGGCTCCAGCTTGGGGCGTTTTTCTTTACCGATCCAAGTCAACTCCAACTTTTGCTTGTTCATGGCTGATCCTTCCCTGGCGTGCCGCCCAGCCGCGCCATCCACGGCGCGGCGTTCGCGCCTGAAAAAGCCATGTTAAATGGCTTTTTCTCGCCTATCGGCGACCGGCGCTCACCCTTGCCAATCCAGGTGGGTTCGAGTTTTTTCACGCTACCCTCTCCTTTATGGCGGAATCAATCCTGTTCACGTTTTATCTACTCGCGGTCTGGCGCGCTCGGCAGTTGCCACGATGGCATCCAGCTTTTCAGCGATCTCCGGATCGAGATCTTGTTTCGACAGGAAGCCGGCAAGCAAGTGGTAGTCTCGCTTGCGGAAGGTCAAGGGCAGATTCATTTCCTTGAAAAAAATCCGGAAGACCCGGTCGAGCACTTCGTCCGTGGCCTTTACGTCGGGTGACCAAGGTGATTTTTCGTCGATCTCCAACACGTGTGTGACTTCTGCGATGGCTTGTTCCATCGCCTGCTGGCGTCTTCCGCGTTCGTCAAGGCCAAACAGGTCATCCGCCACATCGTGAATGGCCCACGCACGCAAGACCTCTGGCGAGCATAAATAGTTTTCGATTTCGCGCCTGTTCCACATGAGCTCGTTCAGGTTATCGTTGGGTTGCAGCGCGCGGTCTAGGCGGTCAAACAGAGCAATACCTACCATATCATTCTTGGCTTCGCGCAAGCCGTTGAAGTGGTCGCGGGATTTTTGCGGCAAGTTGGTTGAGACATAGTGCACAAACGGCATTTCCAGCAGTGCCTGGGCCGGGTGTCCAAGAATTTTGGCGAACATCTTGAGAATGGCCAGGTCGGTGGAGTCCTCGACATACAACACCCAACCTGTCTCTTCCGCCTGATAGTACTGATCCCAGCCCAGGTCTGTCAGTGCTTTCATCGTCTGGCTGCCTCGGTCGTTCAACAGATGTGGCTTGCCGACAAAGGCCACCACCATGCCGCGATTCGCCGCCTCCGCAAGCACGACTTCGGAATGGCTGGCGGCGATGATTTGCGAGCCTTTTTCTTCGGCCAGGTCGTTGATCAGTTGATAAGTCTGGCGCTGACGAAGTACCTCAAGATGCGCATCCGGTTCGTCCAGCAACAACACCGTGTGTGGATTGGCGTACAGGTGCGCAAGGATCAACAAGGTTTGCTGCAAGCCTCGACCGGAAGAGGAAATATCCAACCTGGCACCGGATTTTTCCTCATACTCCATGACAATTTCGCTACGCTCGACAACAAATTTCGGGTCAAGTAATTTCACTCCGAACAGGCGGGATAACTGTTCCGTCAGCGCAACCCAGTCATGGGAGGGTTTGTTCGATTTCTCGCTTGACCAGCACACCCGGTAACACAGATTACGCAGCACCTGTGCCGTTTGACCTTGGCCTATTAATACGCCGATTTCCCCCGGCTGCTTGATGAATTCACGATCCGTCAGACCGGACATCGGCGGCAACAACGCCACCTTGGCCTTTGTCGCCAGTTCCGGAATGGTCATCCGCTCGGGTTTCTTGCTCTCGTCCAACCTGAGCGGACGGCAATAAAAAGACTCCTCGTTGGCATAATCAAACTCAAGCCCGCATGACCATGCCTGATCGTCGGTAATGCCTTCGACCAATATATCCACGCGAACGTTTTGCGTTTTTAGTTTTCCTTCTTGTCGTTCCACGTTGCGGACATGTAGGTCACGCCAAAGCAAATTGGCGACAGGAACCGGGAGTGCCACTAAATCGCGGCGGTTGATCGCTACGCCCTGACGCTGGAGTGCCGTGGACTTCCCCTGCCTTTTTTCAGTCCATCGACGCAGTCCAAGCTCCCACAGGGCGAGCGCCTGAAGCGCGGTTGTCTTCCCGGAGTTGTTTGGGCCGATGAGCACAACTGACTTGCCCAGAACAACCTCGGCCTCGTCAAACCGTTTGAAGTTTTTGATGGTCAGTTTAGTAAGCATTCATATCCCCTTGGTGACTCAGGGCAAGCAAATCCAGCCGTTTGATCTTTAGTTCCACGGCAAGTGTCCATAGGCCATGTGCACTCCGAAACCCCAAAGCATCGCATTGCGTTCCTAACTTGATTAGTTGCCGCAACAATTTTCCTCTCGCCATACATCAATCCCCAGAATTCTTGTCGTGCGAAATGTGTCCGCCGTTAACCAAGCAGCCACACCCAGATATTTGATTCATCATCACGGCAACGCCCGCTCGACTGCAAAAAGCGCGCTCCTCAACTCTAATTCCCTCGAATTCGAGGGAATTGAAAGCAGGGTTGTTTAGTTGTCCCGCACACCAAGAAACAGCACGGTATCCTTGTTTTTCAGCCATTGTCCAATCAGGGCGCTGCCACCGTCGAACCCTTGAACCCTATCCTTCAGCGAAATGTAATCTTGTTCATTGCGGGTGATGATGGCGACTTCGGTATCCCTGACGGAGATGATTCGGTTCTTCATTGCAACTCCAATTCAATCGTGAATAACGCATTTTCGTCAATCTGTTGCTTGAGCTGATTTTCCAACTCATTACGCTGCGCTTCCACTTTATCCTGCCGATTAAAAAGCTCACGGCGCAGTTTACTGCGCATGCCTTCCAGTTCGTGTTGTTTTGTTTAGGCATAACAATTTTCTTCCAGCGTGGGCGCGGTGGCGGCGGTACGGCGAATTTCTTTGATTTCAAAGTCAATGCCCTTGATTTTCTGCTCCAGCCGAAGCTTCAGGGGTAGTGGCAGGTAGGCGCAGCTGTTTTTTGGGGTCTGCTTCTGCGAGCGTCATGCTCTCGTGCGTGATCATCCGCTGGGGCTGGTGAAATATGCGGGTATCGAGCGTGGGGTATGTTCGGAATGTGCACTTATCGTACAGCTTCAACCCGTGCAGGGCATGTATGCCCTGCCGCTCAATGACGTAATTCATTGAAATACCGAGCACAAGACGGGCATGAACACGTAGCTGGCGTAAGCCCACGAAGCCACGGATGGATTCGTGCAGAGTTTTGTTAGGTAACCTGCTGCCAGTCAGGATTTTCTTATACCGAACGTCTTGATTTAAGAGCCAGACTCAAGGTTTGAGCATCGAGATATTCCAACTCCCCACCCATGGGCACACCCTGCGCCAGTCGAGTTACCTTGTAGCGAGCAGAATCAACCCGATCCATGATGAAACCTGCGGTGGCTTCGCCTTCGATGGTCGCGCTTGTCGCCATGATGATTTCTTCGACCGGACTGTTTGCCAATCTGTTCATCAACTCGGGAATACCGATGTCGTCGGGGCCGATGCCATCCAAAGGTGATAAATGCCCAGACAGGATAAAATACAACCCCTGGTATGCCCCGGATTGCTCAATCGCCAACCAATCGGTTGGCGATTCGACAATGCATAGCTGTGTTGCATCCCTGCGATTATCCGCACAAACCGGGCAAACCGGCGTTTCAGAGAATATGCGGCAGGATCCGCAGCGACCGATGCCTTCAAGTGCCACAACGATCGCCTTTGCCAGCTGGGCAGCCCCTTCACGATCATGTTCGAGCAACTGCAAAGCCATTCGCTGAGCTGTTTTCTGCCCGACCGAAGGCAATCCCCTCAGGGCCTGAACCAATGCGACGAACTTGGGCGAGAACATAGGCTTAGGATCAGAAAGGCAGCTTCATGCCCGCTGGCAGGTTCATACCCGCAGTGACACTGGACATCATTTCCTGCTGATTCTGTTCGACCCGACGTACGGCATCGTTCACGGCCGCGGCAATCAGATCTTCCAGCATTTCCTTGTCATCGCCCATGAGGCTGTCGTCAATAATCAGCCGACGTACTTCGTGCTTGCCGGTCATGGTGACCTTGACCAGACCTGCGCCGGATTCGCCCGTGACTTCGATTTTGGCCACCTCTTCCTGCATGCGCTGCATCTTTTCCTGCATCTGCTGGGCTTGTTTCATCAAATTGCCGATTCCGCCTTTCATCATGGCTTGATTCTCCTGTATGGGGTTTGTATTCGATTAGCGTCCGTTCGGGAATGGATCTATTGCGGGCTCTGATTCGTCGTCACGCGGAAGAATACTTTCTTCAACAAGTTGAGCCCCCGCCTGCTCCTGCAGCAGTTGCACGACAGGGTGTTGCACAATGCTCTGCCTACGCTGATGCTGCAGGTTGATCTCTTCATGATGCCTGCGTTCGGCGGGGGTCATGGACGTTTCCACAGGTAACGCGGATGGGGATCGGGCAGGTACCGTATCGTTCTGCCCAATCACGATTTTCACTTTTGAGGTATCGGCCAGTTTAGAAAGCTGGGAAAGCAAGCTTTCACGCGCACGGGCATTGGCGATCACCTCGTATTGAGGGGCAACCACAAGTTGAACCTGCCCGTCGACAATGTTGAGGTGGCAGCGATCTGCCAGGTTCCGCCCCGGCTGACCGGGTATGCGCTTAACCCATTCATGCCATGGCAGGTCGGTCAATTGGGCACGGGCATGACCAGAATGATCAGATTTGCCCTGAACCGGCATTGACTGCGCTGCAGTGGGTTCTGCGACCCGTTGTCCGGCACTTTCTTGCAAACGCGCCATTGTTTCGGGCTCGGATTCGGCTTGCGTGATTGATGAAGAAGCCAATTCTGGCTTCGTCTTTGCAGCAGACACGCGGCGGGAATCGGATGGATAAGAATGGGCAGCAGTAACTCCTGTCGCTGTAACGGCGCCGTTTGAAGGCTCGCCCCCCGGCTGGAATGCCAGCATACGAAGCAGAGTCATTTCAAGGCCGATCCGTGCATTGGGCGACCATGCCATATCGCGTCGGCCCGAAGTAGCAATCTGATACCACAACTGCAACAGTTGCGGATCGATGGATTTCAATTCATCCGGGGGCGGATTGGCCACAGCAGACAGGGACTGAACCCACTGCCCCATCGCCAACTGATGAATCGACTCGATGAACTGCGCCAGAAGAATCGCAGGCTCTACCGCACGATCCAGTGCTTCGTCGACCAGAGCAAACAGCCGGTCCGCCGACTGCTGGTAGAGCGCGTCGATCATGTCCCAGATGATTTGATGATCACTCAAACCCAGAATCTGGCTTACCTGAACCGAATCGAGCTGACCACCGGTGAATGCGATGGCCTGGTCGAGCAGACTCAAGGCATCCCGCATCGAGCCATTGGCCGCCTCGGCGATCAAGTGCAGGGCAGCAGGTTCGAAGGCAATGTTTTCCTTTTGCAGAACATCGGCCAGATGCTGTTGAATCTGGGAAAGCGGCAGGGCGCGCAAATTAAACTGCAAGCACCGGGAGAGTACCGTGACAGGAAGTTTCTGCGGATCGGTGGTCGCCAGCAGGAACTTGACGTGTGCCGGAGGTTCTTCAAGTGTCTTTAAAAGCGCATTGAAGCTCGATTTCGAGAACATATGCACTTCGTCGATCAGATAGATCTTGAACCGACCCCGAGCCGGTGCGTAGGCAACATTCTCAAGCAAATCACGGGTGTCGTCGACACCGGTGCGCGAGGCAGCATCGACTTCGATCAAATCGACAAAACGACCCTGATCAATCTCGACGCAGGCACTGCACACACCGCAGGGTGTGCTGGATATGCCGTGCTCGCAATTGAGCGCCTTAGCAAAAATTCGCGCAACGGTCGTCTTGCCCACGCCCCGGGTGCCTGTGAACAGGTAAGCATGGTGCAAACGGCTTTGATCCAGCGCATTCGTCAGTGCTTGCAGGACATGGCCTTGGCCAACCATTTCGGCAAAGCTTTTGGGACGCCATTTACGCGCCAGTACGAGATAACTCATAGCGCAACAGCCGACTTGAATGGATTGAATTTGGGGAGGGTGGCATCCCGTACCCGCCGATCTCCGGCGCCCAAGGCAACCGTTACCGTTGCTCCCTTCCGGGCCTGGCGGGGTTCACGGCGCATTGTCGCGAAGGGACGAATACGGAACACCATAGAAACCATCTTCTGTTCGAAAAATGGAAAGTGATCATAACACGCCATGGCAGTGGAGACCATCGTCCACATGAACTGAAGACTCAATTACTCATGTCCATCGCTGTGCTCATCACCACATCAAGTGCCGCGAGGAGGCACTGATTTTCTTCAGGCGTGCCAACCGTGATCCGCAGAAATTCGGCAATCCGGGGCTTGTTGAAGTGGCGAACCATCACACCCTGCTGGCGTAACCCAAGATAAAGCTGCTCACCACCCAGCTTGGGATGACGCGCAAACACGAAATTGGCACCGGATGGCAGCACAGTGAACCCGCGCGATACAAGCGCCTTGGTTAGTGCTTCCCTCGCGTCGATAATGCGCGCACGAGTTTGTGCAAAGTAGGCTTCATCCTCAAAAGCAGCTTTCGCACCAGCCAAGGCCAGACGGTCCAGAGGATAGGAATTGAAACTGTCCTTGACGCGCACCAAGGCCTCAATCAAAGCAGGCTGCCCCAAAGCAAGGCCGACACGCAAGCCAGCCAAAGAACGAGACTTGGATAGCGATTGCGTCACCAGAACATTTGGATAGCGGTCGATCAGGGCGACTGCCGACTCGCCGCCAAAATCGATATAGGCTTCATCAATCACCACGACCACACCCGGTTGCCCGGCAACGATCTGCTCGATTTGTGCCAGAGAAAGCAGGCGCCCGGTCGGTGCATTCGGGTTGGGGAAGATAATACCGCCAATCGACGGCTGTTCAGTCTGGGCGTAATCGGCTACCCGAATAGCCAGATCCTCATCAAGCGGAACCAACCGGTAATCAATACCATACAGCGTGCAGTAGACCGGATAGAAGCTGTAACTGATATCGGGAAAGAGGATGGGTTTTTCGTGCGCGAGCAAGGCTTGAAAAACAAATGCCAGAACCTCGTCGGAACCATTACCGACGAACACTTGATCGGGCGTCAAGCGGTAGTAGTCGGCGATCGTTTCACGCAAGGCTTGCGCAGTCGGATCAGGATAAAGGCGCAAGCTCTCGTTCAAAACAGATTCAATCGCCTTAATGACCTTGGGCGACGGGCCATACGGATTTTCGTTGGTGTTGAGCTTGATCAGGCGCTGACCATCCGGACGGGCACCCTTGGGCTGCTCACCGGGAACATAGGGCGTCAACCCGCCGACCAGACGAGACCAGAACGGTGAACTCATACACGACTCCCCTGCCCCACGCTGCCCGGCCCTGCACTAAACTTAGATTTCGTTTGATTCATCAGCAGTACGCCTCAACGGTGATCCTTGACACGGTAACGAGCCGAGGCGCCGTGGGCGTAAAGCCCTTCGGATTCGGCCAAAACCTCGGCCAACGCACCGAGTGCCGCACTGCCCTGTGACGAACACTGGATAATGCTCGAACGCTTCTGGAAGTCGTACACCCCCAAAGGCGAAGAAAACCGCGCGGTGCCGGAAGTCGGCAGTACGTGATTCGGGCCTGCGCAGTAATCGCCCAAGGCCTCGGCGGTATATTTGCCAACGAAAATCGCACCGGCGTGACGGATCTCGGGCAAACGCTGCTCGGCGCCTTCAAACGACAGCTCAAGGTGCTCCGGTGCAATGCGATTGGCCAACTCGATGGCCGCATCCATGTCCGGCACGTGAATCAACGCCCCCCGATTGGTCAGTGCCGTCCGGATGATGGCGGCGCGAGGCTGATCTGCCAGCAACTTTTCAATGGAGGCAGTTACCTTGTCGAGAAATTGAGCATCGGGAGAAATCAGGATGGATTGCGCCTGCTCGTCGTGTTCGGCCTGCGAGAACAAATCCATCGCGATCCAGTCGGGATTGGTCTTGCCGTCACAGAGAATCAGAATTTCTGAGGGTCCGGCGATCATGTCGATGCCCACCTTGCCAAACACCGCACGCTTCGCTGCTGCGACATAAATATTGCCAGGGCCGACAATCTTGTCGACCGGTGGTACGGTCGCCGTGCCATAGGCCAGGGCGGCAATCGCCTGAGCCCCGCCGATGCGGAAAATACGGTCGACACCGGCGACGCGTGCAGCTGCGAGCACGGTGTCGTTGACGATCCCGTCCGGGGTCGGTACCACCATGATCAGTTCGCGGACACCGGCCACCTTGGCAGGAATCGCGTTCATCAAGACCGATGATGGATATGCCGCCTTGCCGCCCGGCACATACAGGCCCGCCCGATCCAGTGGGCTGACTTGCTGCCCCAAGACCGTACCGTCTGCTTCGGTGAACTGCCATGAAGCCATCTTTTGATGTTCGGCATAGGCACGGATACGCGCCGCCGCCTGAGTCAGAGCAGCCAGCAGTTCGGGCGATGTGCGTGCAACAGAAGCATCGATTTCTTCACGGGTGAATGCCAAGGCGTCTGCAGTGGGCAGGTCGAGCCGATCGAACTTCGCGGTATAACGCAACAATGCAACATCGCCTTCATCACGAACTGCCTGGATGATCTCGTCAACCGTGGCCTGTACGGAGGCATCGGCAACACTCGACCAGTCGAGCAATTTCTGTAGGTTGGTAGAAAAATCAGGGGCTAACGCGTTTAATCGCTTCATCATGCCGAAGTGTCCTCCGCAGCCAGGTATTCATCGAGTTGGTGCACCAGATCGGCAATTTCGTGATGCTTCAATTTCTGGGCCGCACGATTGACAATCAGCCGGGAGGAAATGTCGGCAATGTGCAACAAGGGCTCAAGGCCATTTGCACGCAAGGTATTTCCGGTATCGACCACATCGACGATGCAATCGGCAAGATCAACCAACGGCGCCAGCTCCATTGAGCCGTATAATTTGATCAACTCGATCTGCCGCCCTTGTTCGGCGAAGTAGCATTCCGCCGAATGCGTGTACTTGGTCGCCACGCGCAGCCGACCGGGCTGGTCGGTGGAGCCGGGCTTGCCCGCCACCATCAACTTGCAACGGGCAATATTCAGATCAAGCAGTTCAAACAAGCCCTCGCCACCGTGCTCCATGAGCACATCCTTACCGGCCACGCCCAGATCCGCCGCACCATATTGAACGTAGGTAGGCACATCGGATGCACGCAAAATCAACAGCTTGATATGCGGTTGGTTGGTATCCAGAATCAGCTTGCGTGTCGTTTCCGGATCATCCTTCGGCATGATGCCAACGTGTGCCAGCAGGGGCAGGGTATCCTTGAAAATACGGCCCTTGGAAAGCGCGATGATAATGTTTTGCTGACTCATACAACTTTAGTCACTTGTTTTTCAATGCATTATTGGTTGATGCGCTTAATATTCGCACCCAGTTTGGAAAGTTTTTCTTCGATCGATTCATAACCGCGATCAATATGATAAATCCGGTTAATTATAGTCTCGCCCTCGGCAACCAATCCGGCCAGAATCAGACTGGCGGAGGCACGCAAATCGGTTGCCATCATCTGCGCGCCCGTCAGAATCGGCAGGCCACGAACCACGGCCGTATTGCCTTCAACGTGAATATCCGCACCGATGCGCAGCAACTCCTGCACGTGCATGAAGCGGTTCTCAAAAATGGTTTCGATGACGGTTGCCGTCCCCTCAGCAATGCAATTCAAAGCCAGAAACTGCGCCTGCATGTCGGTGGGGAAACCGGGGTGCGGTGCGGTGCGTACATTAACGGCTTTGGGACGACGGCCTTTCATGTCGAGCTCGATCCAGTCATCTCCCGTGGTGATGTCTGCACCCGCCTCGGCCAGCTTACTCAAAACGGCATCAAGCAAACGGGGATCTGTATCGCGTATCCGAACCTTACCGCCCGTCATGGCTGCGGCGACCAGATACGTACCGGTTTCGATCCGATCGGGGAGCACACGATAATGCACGCCCTGCAATGAGTTGACGCCTCGGATCGTGATTATGTCTGTACCAACCCCGGAGATATCCGCCCCCATCTGTATGAGGAAGTTTGCCAGATCGATCACCTCGGGTTCGCGTGCGGCATTTTCCAGCACGGTTTCGCCCTCGGCGAATACTGCGGCCATCATCAGGTTTTCGGTGCCCGTGACCGTCACCTGATCCATAACAATCCGCGTACCGACAAGACGATCAGCCCTGGCATCGATATAGCCATTCTCGACCTTGATTTGGGCGCCCAGCGCCATCAAGCCGTGAAGGTGAATATCAACCGGCCGCGAACCGATGGCGCAACCACCGGGCAAGGACACCTTGGCTTGACCGAAGCGGGCCAGCATGGGGCCAAGCACCAGAATTGAGGCACGCATGGTGCATACCAGATCGTAAGGGGCAACCAGTTTTTCGATGGTGGAAGTGTCGATTTCGACACTCATCTTATCGGAGATGGTGAGCGTCACGCCCATACCGCCGAGCAGCTCCATCATCGTCGTGACGTCTTGCAGGTGCGGTACGTTCTCTATGGTGCAGGGTGTTTCACACAGCAGGCCGGCGGCCATGATGGGCAAAACGGCATTTTTGGCGCCAGAAATACGGACATCCCCGTGCAAAGGAACACCGCCCCGAATGATTAACTTGTTCATTTAAATTGTTTTATACCAAAATCTGGCCCGAGGACGATGGTGTACCCAGGCAGGCACAGGCGTGCTACGAAACCCCTTCGACGACCATCCAGTCATCCAGATCGTATACTCGCATCATGGCACGCATGGCCTTGGGCGGGTGAGTGTAGCGCACTGTGACCGATTGCGCTGTAGCCTCGGCTTGCCATCCCAGCAAAAACGCGAGCCCTGCGGTATCAATAAGCCCCACGGAACCCAGGGCAATTTCAAGCCGTGTGCCGGGTGTTTGGCCGTCAGGCATGGGCAAACTGAAATCACTCAGCGATTCAATGGAGGCACGAAGCAGGTCACCCTGTACACGGACCCGCCCGGCCTCACGCACGAAGCGCAAGGCTTCTGCCTGAACCGAGGACGAATCTAACGAACTCGAATCAGCCATTATTCTGCTTTTTGAGAGTGGAAATCAGACTGTCCAGACCCTTTTGTTGAACCGCCTGAGCAAAGCTCGAACGGTAATTATTGACCAAGCTGATGCCATCGATCACCACATCGTAGGCTTTCCAGTGGCCATCGACGGCAGCCAGACGATAATCAACTGGTACCGAACCCATATCGCCACCGGAAAGCACGGACAGGACTTCAATTTCATCTTTGTCCGATCCCGGTTTGGTCCCTGTTACCTTGATCGTCTGATTTCCCAGTTTGGACAGGGGGCCGGCATAGGTACGAACCAGCAGACGCTTGAATTGCTCGGTAAACGCCGCCTTCTGACTGGCGGAAGCTGTGCGCCAGTAGCGCCCCAGAACCAGTCGACTCATGCGCTCAGAATCCACTTCAGGCAGCAAGGTTTTGTCCACGATATCAAGCAATACGCTCGGGTCCTTCTCCACATCTGCCTGTTTTTCCGCAATTTCATGGATGACCTGATCAGCAGTGCGCTGAACCAGATCCATGGCCGCTTCATTGGTCAAGCTGTCTGCCAAAGCAGCCACCGGAACCAAACCACAAAGCCCCAGCCCACCGAGCAGGATCGCACTCAAATAAAGGCGACGACGCCAGTTCACTATATTCATTGGGGATAATCTCCTGTGGCCACCCGAAGTTGGGCCACTTGCATATTGAAATCATTGACGGCTTTGAGGTAATCGACCTGTGTGGATGTATTCCCTGCTACGGCCATACCCAGTATGCCCCCATCAACCAAACCAGCCTGAAAATCAAGGAAGCTGCTGATCATCCAACGCTTGGATGCGACACGTGCCTTTTCCAGCGCTTGAATCTGAGTTTGTAACGACTCGACATTTCGGTAGGCTTCTGTCACCTGATAGGGAATCCCGACCTGAGCCAGTTGAGCCTTGGCGACGGCACCGCGCAACTCGGCCTCGGCACCACTCACGTTAGCCGACAACTCGCCGGGATTGAAATCCCATTTGATGCCGATGACCGGGGTGGCAAACGCCGAGTTGAGCGGGTCATAGATATAGGGGTTATCCAGCCGATCACGCCCCGGCGTGTACTGAGCCTGTGCCATGACACCAGCATAAAGGTTCGGATAGCGCTCTGCCTTGCGCGCCTGAACGTAGGATCGCAAGGCGGCCAGACCGGATTCGGCCATATGCATCTCGGGGCGATTAGCCAGCGCTTCGTTGGAAAACTGCTTTAAGCTGCCCTCGGGCATTGTGACCGGCGTGATGTGGTCATCGGCCACGGTCAGCGGATCATCGATCGGCACGCCGATGATGGTCTTAAGTCCGGCCAACGCAATCTGCTCGACGCCGGTCGCCTCAGCGATGTATTTATCCATCAAGCCCAGGCCGTTTTCCAGTGCGTAAAGATCTCGTATCGAACCATTGCCTGAATCCACTTTCTTCTTGAGCGGTGCCTCGGCATCAGCCAGCTGATGGCGCACACCGACCAGGAACTGCCGGGTGTCGCGGGCGGTCAGGTAACCATAATAGGCGCGTCGAACTGTAAGCCAGGTCTGTCCCTTGGCCAGTGCGACCTCATCTGATTTGAGCTGTTTGTTGTATTTGGCCGCCGTCATGTAATTCGAGAGCTTACCGAAGGTGTACAACGGCTTGATGATCGAAGCGGTAATACCTGAGGTCACCGTGATGCCATCGTTAATGGTATTGCCATCGTCGCGCAGCGTGCATCCACCCGCCGGGCAGCTGTTGGTGCCATTTGTGAACAAACCATCGGTGGCCTTGGGCGCCAGAGCTGCGTACAAATTGACGCTGGCACGAATACCGCCCTCGCCTTCCACTTTTTGAATCAATGCCTGAGCCGCAGCCACGTTCGCGCGCTGCTCTTCAATCCGTGGATCGGCATTTAGAGCCATTTGGGTGGCCTGCTCGAGGTTGACGGTCTGCGCCTGTGCCATGCCGCTGAATGCGGCCAATGCGAGAAATATCAGCTGCGATTTGCTCATTGTGATGCTGCCTTATTAAATAAGAACTTGGAGATGATTTTTTCCAGAACTACGGCGGATTGAGTCATGGTGATTTTGTCGCCGTTTCTCAGTACTTTTGTATCACCACCAGGTGAAATTTCGATGTACTGGGCACCCAAAAGTCCTGCAGTGTAGATGCTGGCGAACGAATCCTTCGGCAGATTATCGTATTGCGAACTGATTACCATGGTCACCACGGCCTCGAAGGTATTTGGATCGATCTGGATGTGGGAAACCCGCCCGATCGTGACGCCGGCCATCTTGATCGGTGAACGATCCGTCAGACCGCCGATGTTGTCGAACTCAGCTGTGAGCGTATAACCCGAAACCGAGCTGGTGCCAAAATCGCTCCATTTAAGTGTCAGCACGAGCAAAGCCGCAATCCCGGCCAGCACGAAGGCACCAACCACCATTTCAATTCCACGTTGTGCATTCATCATTCAGGCCCCAAACATCCAGGCGGTCAAAATAAAATCCAGTCCCAGCACACTGAGCGAGCTCAGCACCACGGTTCGTGTGGTCGCGCGGGAAATCCCCAGCGACGTCGGTTCTGCATTAAAACCTTCAAAAACGGCAATCAAACCAATGACGGCACCAAAAACCAGGCTCTTGATCACGCCATTGAGCACGTCGTCTACGGGTTGCATCTGCTGCTGGATTTGCCCCCAGTACGAGGCAGGGTCAACACCCAGCACTACCACCCCGATGAAGTAGCCGCCGGCAATCCCAACGAGGGAGAACAACCCGGCCAGCAAGGGCATGGAGAACACCGCTCCCCAAAACCGTGGTGCCACGACCCGACGCAGTGGGTCCACGGCCATCATTTCCATGGCAGAAAGCTGCTCAGTGGTTTTCATCAAGGCGATCTCCGCGGTGACGGCCGAACCCGCCCGACCGGCGAACAGCAAAGCCGTCACAACCGGCCCGAGTTCCCGAACCAGCGATAAGGCTACCATCACACCCAGCGACTCGGTTGCATTGAATTTAGAGAGAATATTGTAGCCCTGCAAACCCAGCACCAGACCGACAAACCCACCGGAAATCAGAATAATGACCAAGGACAAGACGCCAATCGCGTACAACTCCTGAACGATCAGCCGGGGACGTGTCCAGGCCGGCAACAATCGCCACAGCAAATGCCCCGTAAACAGAACCATTTGTCCGGAATGCGCCGCGGCCGCCATAGCAGCCTGCCCGAGCAGCACCAAGCCATCGAGAAAAGCGTTACGGTGCCCGTTCATCGAATCTCCCTGCGCCGACTTGCTGCCGCCGCCTTATCCGGGCGAGGCAGCAAGCCCAGTGCCTCGGCGAAGTTTCTGGCCAAGCGTTGGCCGAGTTCAGAGTGATCATCGTCCGGTGCACCTTCGAGAAACTGGCGCAAGAACGTATTGCCTGACATCTGCGCGCGCAACGCGTCGGGCGACCCGGATGCCACAATCTGGGCCTGATTGAGCACCACAACGTAGTCGGCAATGGAAAGTGCTTCGGTTACGTCATGGGAGACCAGCACGCTGGTCAATCCCAAAGCCTGGTTCAGCGAGGCGATCAGTCGCAGAAGCACACCCACATTGATCGGGTCCTGCCCCGTAAACGGCTCGTCGTACAGCATCAGTTCGGGGTCGAGCGCCAGAGCACGCGCCAGCGCCACCCGACGAGCCATCCCGCCGGACAAAGCCGCCGGCATTTGCCCTGCGGCCTCAAGCAACCCGACCGCCTGCAGTTTCAAGGTCACCATGCGCTGGATCATCTGCTCGGGAAGGCGACTGTGCTCCCGCAGAGGGAAGGCGACATTCTCCACGGCGGTAAGATCGGTAAACAATGCGCCATTCTGAAACAACATCCCCAAACGCCGACGCATGGCCAGTAGAGACTTGGACGAAGCACGCCCCACGTCCAGCCCATCAACCCGAACCGTGCCCGAATCAGGTTTGATCTGGCCGCCAATCAGTCGCAGCAGGGTGGTTTTCCCGGTTCCAGACGGCCCCATGATCGCGGTGATCTTTCCGCGTGGAATCGCGATATTCACGCCATCGAAAATACGATTTTTACCACGCGAAAAATGCACGTTTTCAAAGGTGATGTAGGAATCGCTCGTCATCACAACCCCATCAGCTCGATCAAGGTGCGCAAACGGTCAAGGGTCGGCACCGAGGGCGATTCACCGTCGACAAACAGCGCACACGGCCCGGCGGGTGCCTGCTGTACGAATTGCTCGAGCCAAGCCCTGATCTGCGCTGGCTGATCGCTACCCGGCATCAGTGCCACGCGTGCGCCGTCTATTCCCTCTGTCTGAGGAGTCCATACCGGTGTGCTCGGCGTCTTAATAATGAGTTGCTGCTGAGGATGAGCCGCCTGCCAGAGATTTGCTTGAGCCGGATCTTCTGCCACCCAGACGGTCAATACCGGCCTCGGCGCATCGACAATGGCCGCAAGCATCTCGGCGAGATCTTCATCACGATCCTCGACCCAGATTACCTGCGTCATCATGGCGAGATAACTATTACGCCAGTCTTCCGGCATCCCATCCGGGTAAAATTCTTGAATTAGGGAAGCCGCGCGCCGATGACGAAAACCCAGGTGCAATTCCGGGGTGGCAGGCGTTCGGGTATCGACTTGGGTCGACGGCGGGTGGGTCATGGATAAATCTCGCGTAGCAAACGGAAGCCGAGATTCAGGTCAATCTCGTTTTCGTGACGCAGGGTACGAGACGCACTGCGGCATGCCCCCGGGCTATCAAACCAGGAACCACCGCGCACCACATGGAAATGGCGGTGTCTGCTATCGGGACTCTTGAATGGCATATCACCGACCCGGGGGGTGGAGCGATAGCTATCGCGCCAGTGATCGAGCGTGAATTCCTGCATATTGCCGTGCATCTCGAACAGGCCCCAGGCATTGGGCGGCAGGGTGCCGACTTGAACCGGACGCCCGATACCACAGATAAACAGCCCGCGTGTGCAATGCAGCCCACCCGAACAGTTCACCTCTTCCCGACGAATTTTGTCACCGAAGCTGAACATAGTCGTTGTGCCCGCCCGAGCTGCATATTCCCACTCCGCTTCGGTGGGCAGGCGATAGTGTTGCCGCGTTTGTTCTGAAAGCCAGGCAGCGTAGGCCACGGCATCCTTTATGGAGACATTGAATACGGGAAAGTCCAGGTCATTCCAGGAATAAGGCCGCGGGCGGCGATGATCGGTCGCCAACAGAAACTGGTTGTATTCGCGCCGCCGTATCGTGCCCCTTGTCAATGCAAAGGGGCGAGGAAAACTGACTTCATGCTGTGGCTGTTCACATTTTTGCACCTGATATTCAGATGCCTTCGCGCCCATGATGAATTCGCCTGCCGGAATCATAGCGAGCTCCGGTGCAGGCGAGCCATCGGCCAAGGTGTCGTGGAAGAAAACATCCTGGTTGAGCGCCTGGGCAGCCTGAACCTGCTGGGCATGAGCACCGGCATGTGAGGTTACTATCTCAGAACTCAACATCGCAGAATTCACCGCAAAACACCCCCATTAAATTCAGACATGACAAGGAATAGCAAGAAAGTTGGGCCAAAAAAAGGGCGCGAACTATGAATGAGTTGAATCATGAACGCTATTCTTGTTTTCACCCGGGTCTTGATCCGCCGTTTGCCACGCCACCAACTTCACGAAACACCGACCACCGTAAGGTTAGCAGGCAAACTAATAATCCGATTACCAAAATCACGGACGGCAATACTTCACATAATATAGATCAGCAAGCAGAGAAAGGACCGGGGCAGCGCATCACAGTCCCTGATATACTCCCAGACCATTTGAAGGCGACATCATAACGAATATCTATGAATCCTAATAATCTTCTTGCGATGGCAAAACAGGTCATCGACATTGAAGCGCAAGCCTGCCAAGCCTTGAGCACTCGACTCGATCACCAATTCATCACCGCCTGCGAGTTGATGCTCAAATGCGATGGACGAGTGATCGTCATCGGCATGGGCAAGTCTGGGCACATCGGCGGAAAAATCGCGGCCACACTCGCCAGCACGGGCACACCGGCCTTCTTCGTTCACCCCGGTGAAGCCAGCCACGGCGATTTGGGCATGATCACGCGGCGCGATGTAGTGATCGCCTTGTCCAATTCGGGCGAAACGGCAGAAATGCTGGCCATCCTGCCCGTAATCAAACGCCTGGGTACGCCGTTGGTGGCGCTGACCGGTCGGCCACAATCCACGCTCGCCAAGGCGGCAGAAGCACACCTGGATGTATCTGTCGAACGCGAAGCCTGCCCGCTCAATCTTGCACCAACAGCCAGCACCACGGCGGCACTGGTCATGGGGGATGCCTTGGCTGTCGCCCTGCTCGACGCGCGCGCCTTCCAGCCGGAAGATTTTGCGCTCTCGCATCCCGGCGGTACGCTAGGTCGCAGGCTCCTGCTTCGTGTTCAGGATGTCATGCATACCGGAGACCATATCCCGAAGGTCATCTACAACCAGACCATCAAACAGGCGCTGATCGTGATTTCATCCGGTGGCCTTGGCATGACAACCATCGTGGACGAACAGCAAAAACTGCTGGGTCTGTTTACCGATGGTGATCTACGCCGGATTCTCGATCAGGAAGAATACGATCTGAACCAACCGATCGAACGCGTGATGATTCGCAACCCGCGCACCTGCACGGCAGACAAACTGGCGGCCGAAGCCCTTGCCATCATGGAGCGGGACAAGATCAACGGCCTGATTGTGGTCGATGATCAGTCCCGCGTGATCGGCGCGCTCAACATGCACGATCTGCTGCGCGCAGGCGTTGCCTGAATGTCAAACCAACAGCCTCAACCCAACAGCAAGATACTCGGCACAACACGATGAAAAAAAAAGATTTACTGAGCCGGCTGCGTGATGTCCGTGCGCTGATTCTGGATGTTGATGGCGTGCTGACCGATGGTCGCCTGCACATAACCGAACACGGCGAGGAGCACAAGGTATTTCACTCCCGTGACGGTCATGGAATCAAAATGGCGCAGAAAATCGGCATCGAGGTCGCGATCATCTCCGGGCGCGCTTCGCCAGCCCTGAGGCACCGGGCAGATAATCTGGGCATTACCCATTGCCTGATCGGCGTTCGCGACAAGGGCGAAGCGCTCGAAACACTGGCCGCGACACTGGGCATCCGCCCCGCAGAGTGTGCCGTGATGGGCGATGACGTGATCGACCTGCCTATGCTCAACCGCGCCGGCGTCAGTGTGACCGTGGCCGACGCCCCTCTACTGATCCAGGCCAGGGTGGATTGGGTTACTGGTCTTGGTGGTGGGCAAGGTGCCGTGCGTGAATTCATCGACCTGTTGATCGATGCGCGGGATGCCTGGCCCACCGTGTTGGCCGACTACGAGTAACGCTACCGTCATGTCGTTCCAGAAAGTCGGACAATTCTTTGTCGCCGTAGCGCTGTTCGCTCTGCTTGGGCTATTGATTTGGAAAAACTACCTTGCACCAAAGCAGGAAGCAGCCGCAACACCGGCCGTATTCGACCAACAGTTCACCGACTTCACCGCGCGTCAGTTCAACCAGAAAGGTGGACTTGAATGGATGGTCAGCGGCAGCCAACTCAATCATCTGACCGAAGACAAGGGCTATCGCTTCAATCAGGTCGAGTGCCTGCTCGAAAGCAAAGAAAAAAACGCACCGCCGTGGCGGTTATCTGCACCGACGGGATCGGCTGACGAGCGTTTGATAACAGTGGAACTGACCGGCGGCGTGGAAGGACATCGTGCCCCCAGTGGGAATCAGGGCGCGTTGGTTTTCGGCACACGCACCATGACGATCCAGCCAAAGGAACAAAAAGCCGCCAGCAATGACCCGACCCACCTTGCCGAGATGAGTACCGATGGCCAGCCGCGCTGGACCAGCGACTCATCTGCATTCAACCTGAACTATGACAGCCAGGTTTTCCAACAATCCAAGGTTCACGACCACTATAATCGTCCCGTTTCTGCAAAAGTTACGCCAGACTCAAGCCAAGGAGCACACCCCTGATGCACCGATCTAACGCCGATAACACTTGTTCGACCGGATGGACTTCCGCCTTGCTCTTTTTCGGCATCATGGCCGGACTCATGACACCGGCAGCCTTTGCTGCCAAAGCCGACCGCAACCAGCCGATCGACGTAACCGCGAATGAGAAGGTCACCGACTACAAGCAAGGCACCAGCATCTACACCGGCACTGTGGTCATCAATCAGGGTAGCCTGCATGCCACCGGCGACAAGGCGACCTTGTACGTAGAAAAAGGCGAACTCGTCCGTGCCGTACTTGAGGGCAAACCGGCGACATTTCAGGAACTGGATGACAAGGGCCAACTGGTCAAGGGCAGCGCGAACGATGCCAACTACCTTGCCCAACAACAGAAAATCATCCTGACCGGCAATGCCAAACTCGACCGTCAGGGCGACACACTCAGTTCACAACAGATCGCTTATGACATGAACGCCGAAGTCGTCAAAGCGGGCGGCAAGGCCGGCGGAGATCGTGTCCATGTGGTGATTCAGCCACGCAATAAAAATGCAGATCAACCCAAAGACGGCACACCTGCGGCTACATCACCATCCGCCAAAACACCCGCCAAACCATGAGCGCGCGCTCCACCACGCCTATTCTGGTTGCCGAATCGCTTGTCAAACACTATGGCGCTCGTGCCGTGGTTCAGGGCGTGTCACTTGAAGTCAATGCGGGTGAAATCGTCGGGCTGCTGGGGCCGAACGGCGCAGGCAAAACCACCAGTTTCTACATGATCGTCGGGCTGGTAGCAGCCGATCAGGGACAAATCCGGCTGAACGGTCAGGACATCACCCTGTTGCCGGTCAACCAACGCGCGCAAATGGGACTCGGCTATCTACCGCAGGAAGCATCTGTTTTCCGCAAACTCACCGTAGAGCAGAACATCCTCGGCGTACTGGAGCTACGGCGTGACCTGACCCGGGCACAGCAACAAGAGGAACTGGAAGGGCTGCTACAGGAACTGCATATTCGTGCCATCCGGCGCAGTACCGGCCAATCACTTTCGGGGGGTGAGCGTCGCCGGGTTGAAATTGCACGCGCCCTGGCCGCCAACCCGCGTGTGATCTTGCTCGATGAGCCGTTCGCCGGTGTTGACCCGATCTCGGTCATCGATATCCAACGCATCATTCACCATCTGAAAGCCCGCGGTATTGCCGTTCTGATCACCGATCACAATGTGCGGGAAACACTGGGCGTGTGTGAACGGGCATATATCGTTTCCGACGGTAAAATCCTCGCCGAAGGCAGTCCGCAGGACATTCTGGATAATCCGCAGGTGCGCGCCGTGTACCTGGGCGAACACTTCACACTATGATCGGTTCGACTACCCCCAAGAGACGACACTCAGACACTGGTGGCGCTGGGACGATTTCAGTTAAACTGCATGACATGTTCATGACTATTTCTTACTGTTCGCATTCCATTCTGCCCGCCCGATCATTTGATAAGGGGCGATGGTTGAGTGCGCCTCGGCTGATTGGTGACCACCGATGAAGCCGGGACTGGAGCTTCGACTCGGGCAAAGCCTAGCAATGACACCCCAGTTGCAGCAATCCATCCGCTTGCTGCAACTCTCGACGCTCGAACTGTCACTGGAAATCCAGCAAGCCGTCGACACCAATCCCCTGCTGGAAATCGCCGAAACTGATGACTTCAATGAAAGTGGCGAGGCTTACAACGAGACAGGTGAAGCCGGAACCAGTCCTGAAACGGGTTTTCAGGAAGATCCCAATGCGGTCGCAGGCGAGGCGCTACTGGCACCAAACAATGAACTGACACCGGACGACCCCTTCGCATTGGATACCCAGTGGGAAGACTATTATGAGGCCGACGGTAGCACCTCGTTCAGTGCGTCCGAACAGAACTTCGACGATTACGACCCCTACGCCACCACGTCAAATGGTGTTGAATCCTTGCGTGATCACCTCCTGAGCCAGATTCACCTGACTCACCTGACACCCCGCGATACCGCAATAGCCACCGCCATCATCGAAGCGATCGACCCAACCGGTTACCTGGCCGATTCGCTTGAGGAGATCCAGTCGATGCTCTGCGAGGACTGGCCAGACATCGACGCTGAAGAGATGCTCAGCATCCTTCATTTGGTCCAGTCGCTTGATCCGGTCGGCGTGGGTGCTCGTGATTTGAACGAATCGCTCTGCCTGCAACTACGCCAGAAACCCGCCGACACGCCTTATCTGGATATTGCGCTCCACATTTGCGAACGGGACCTGATCGAAGCCATCGCCCAACGCGAGTACACCAAGGTACAACGAGCACTCGGTGTCGACCAGGCAGCACTTGAAGGGGGTTTGGTCCTTTTGCAGGGGCTCAATCCGCGGCCCGGTGCGGATGTGGGTGCAGAAGGGGCCGATTACCTCATTCCCGATGTCATGGTGAGTCTGCGCAACAATGTCTGGCACGTGGATCTCAATCCGGAAATTGCCCCCAAGCTGCGCGTCAACCAGACCTATGCCCGTATGATCAACCGCAGCTCGCGCGGGGAAGATGCCAGCTATATTCGCAGCCATCTGCAGGAGGCGCGCTGGTTCATCAAGAGCCTGCGCAGCCGCAACGAAACGCTGCTCAATGTCGCCCGGGCGATCGTTGCACGGCAGACTGCTTTTTTCGAGCAAGGGGATACCGGCATGAGGCCGCTGGTTCTGCGCGAAATTGCGGAGGAGCTTTCTCTGCATGAATCCACGGTCAGCCGGGTAACCACCCAGAAATACATGCTGACCCCACGTGGTACCTTCGAATTCAAGTATTTCTTTTCGAGCCACGTCGGCACCAGCGATGGCGGAGAATGCTCAGCCACGGCCATTCGCGCCATGATCAAAAAACTGGTGAGCGAAGAAAATCCACGCAAGCCCTTGTCGGATGCAAAAATTGCCGACATGCTCATCGAACAAGGCATCGATGTCGCCAGGCGAACGATAGCCAAGTACCGCGAGGCAATGGGTATTGCCTCGTCCACCGACCGTAAGCGCCTGATCTGAAGGCGAAAGGAGCAAATGATGCAAATTGAAATCACCGGCCATCACGTTGATATCACTGACGCGCTGCGAGATTACATCGAAAGTAAATTCAGCAAGCTCAAGCGGCATTTCGACAAAGTGATCAACGTCCATGTCATTCTTACCGTCGAAAAGAAAGTGCAAAAAGTGGAAGCTACACTGCATATGAGCGGGAATGATGTGCATGCGGAAGCCGAATCCGAAGACATGTACGCATCGGTTGACACGTTGATCGACAAGCTCGATCGCCAGATCATGAAACACAAGGAAAAAATGACCGATCACCGTTAACCCAACGGTCATTGTCTGCCAGTGGGCATCGCTGCATACATAGGCATTCCATGGGTAGACTCCTTTGATGGGCGGCAATCTATTTACTTCGCGTAGATATGATCGTCGTCCCTTATTTTTTGAGCGCGCCGCATGATGAAGCCAAACTGGCGAGAATTTCGGGCCGACCTCGATCAATAAGCCCGTTAATGGCGGCCCCGAGTATTCGGTTTTAATGTAGAAGGACGGGAAATTTAAACATGTCAGCGCATCGTTTAGGGCGTATCCTCTGCCGCCTGCTCCATCCCGAACCAACTTCTCGGCTCGGAAGCTCGCTTCTCGAGCAAAGTTTCGCTTACAGGTGATTCATGAACATCGCTGATTTATTTCCATTACAGCGGATTTTGATTGACGAGGTCTATCAAAGCCGTAAACGGGTACTGGAAGTACTTGCCGGACTGTTGGCCGACGACCAACTCGGCGGACAGGAATCCACGCGAATTTACGAAATCCTGATCGAACGCGAACGCCTCGGCTGCACGGCCATCGGCAAGGGTATCGCGATCCCACATGGCAGAGACACAGCCACCCTGCGCCCGCGCGGTGCCGTCATCCGTCTGACCGAAGGCATTGATTTCGGCGCGGTGGATAATCAACCCGTACGCTTGATCATCGGATTGATTGTGCCGGCCGAGTGTCCTGAAAACCATCTCGCCATTCTCGGTCTTCTCGCTGAGCACCTATCCAACGAAGAGGACCGCGAAGCCATGATGCAGACGAAAAGCCCTGAACGGATCCGAGGTCTTCTGATTGAATGGCTGAGTCCGCTCGCCACGCCCGACGAGTAATCGGACCTCACGACCGCGCGCTGGCTGGATACCATGACAATGCCCCACCCTCAAATTCTCCCACTTGAATTCGAAGCCACTGGAGCACACAACCATCCGGCGTACCAGCACCTGTTCAATCCCGATCTGCGGTTTGATCGCTTCAACCCTTTGGAGCCACAACCCATCGGCCTTTTGGATAAACATCTGCGCACCGCCATCATGGCACGAAAAGAACCTTTGCCGGATCTCCCCCTCACCTTCATCTTGACCGACTGTACGGCTGAAGAAGCGACAAAATGGGTTCGACAACACCCATCGTCCAACTCGACCTTTCTGTACACCACACAGGATGACGCTGCCGTAACGTCCTGGCTCTTTGCCGAGCGACGCCAGCAGAACCGACAATGGCAGCATGGTGTATTCATGGAAGTGGCGGGTTCCGGCGTACTGATTACCGGTGACTCGGGAATCGGAAAAAGCGAATTGGCGCTTGAGCTCTTATCGCGCGGACACCGGCTGATCGCGGACGACGCGCCCTACTTCATCCGCGGCCATCAGGGCATTGAAGGTCATTGTCCGGACAACATTAAGGACCTGCTGGAAGTCCGCGGCCTCGGCATCATCAATGTCCGATCATTGTTTGGTGACAACGCGCTAAAACCGCACAAAAATCTGCGTCTGCTGATCGAACTCTACGCAGCCGATCATAAAAAAATCCATGCCGACGACCGTCTGCGCGGTGAGCGGGGACAAATCATGATCTGCCAGGAAATAATTCCTCTTTTTCGATTACCGATCGCACCCGGTAGAAACATCGCCGTATTTGTCGAAACGGTCGTCCGGCAGCATAATCTGGAACGAACCGGCAACGATTCAGTCAGGCCGGGCCGAATCCCCGTAATGTAGCCCTCGGAGCACTATGAACGACACGATCAAATCGATCCACGAGACCCCGGCTTGAATACCCTGATAACGCATAAACAACGAGAGCCGAATCAATCGGCCATGGTGTTGATCGTGACCGGCCAATCGGGTTCGGGTAAATCGGTCGCCCTGGCGTCGCTCGAGGACGCCGGTTTTTACTGTATCGATAACCTGCCACCCGAATTGCTGGACAATCTACTTCAGATTTACCAGCACGGGGATATTCAGGCGCGCGGTATTGCCATTAGTATTGATGCGCGCTCGCCAGAAGCCGCGTTGCGCCAACTGCCGCAACGAATCGAGAAACTGAAAACGGATTACCCGCAACTGGCGATTCAAAGCCTGTTTCTTGAGGCCAGCGAAGCCCGCATCGTGACCCGTTTCAGTGAAACCCGGCGCCGCCATCCGCTCTCCAACCGCATTGAAAACCTGGTCGAGGCCATCAGCCAGGAGACGGAGCTGCTGCTCCCCATGCGCGCTCAGGCCGATCTGGTCATCGACACAAGCTACACAACAATCCACCAGATCAGGGAAGATATTTCCCGACGGGTGATCGGGCGTGACCCGTCCGGCCCGACTATTTTGCTTCAGTCGTTCGGGTTCAAGCATGGCATTCCGCTGGACAGCGACTTTCTTTTTGATATCAGGTATCTGCCCAATCCTCACTGGGTTCCCGAACTGCGCCCTTTTAACGGCAATGATCGCGTGGTGATCGATTACCTGGAACAACACCCGATCACCCACAAGACCCGCGGGTATCTCCGGGATTTCCTGGGCAATACACTTAACGAACTGGTGCGCACCGATCGCAGCTACGTCACCTGTTCAATCGGTTGCACGGGCGGCAAGCATCGTTCGGTCTATCTGGTCGAACATTTGTTCGAAGACTTGCACCCGCGCTTCGATCACCTCATCATCCGCCATCGTGATCTAGGTGAACGCTGAGTGTCAGCGTTTACTGTTTGGGGTAGGATGCCCCAACACGAACAACGATGTAGATCGTTGTTCGTGCAGATTTTTGCGGACATGCGCTGCAACAAGCTGAGCTGGAAAATCTATGGATGGATTTTTCAGCATCCAATTGAATCGGAGCGAAAATGACCGTTGGAATTTTATTGATCTGTCACAACCATATCGGCGCGCAACTGCTGGAAACGGCTACGGACATGATGGAAGTGGCGCCCATCCCGGCAGGCAACCTGACCGTTCTGCAGGACGATGACCCCATCGAATTACTGAGCCGCGCGCGCAAAAGAGTGGCGGATCTCGATCAAGGCGACGGCGTGCTGGTGCTGACTGACATGTATGGTTCCACGCCATCCAACATTGCCCATCGCCTCAAGGAAAAAAATCGCGTGCATGTCATCTCCGGTGTCAACCTGCCGATGGTCGTACGGGCGATGAATTATCCCCAACTGACACTCGCAGAAATGACCGAGCGCGTGGCCTCCGGTGGCCGCGAAGGCATTATCGAAGGCGACGCGGCCTGATGCGTACGGAGTCGATAGAAATCATCAATAAACTTGGCCTGCATGCCCGCGCTGCGGCCAAATTCTCCACCCTCGCCTCACAGTTCGAATGCAAGATCGAGGTGAAACATCTGGGTAGAACCGTCAATGGCAAGTCCATTATGGGTCTGATGATGCTGGCCGCTGCCCGTGGCATGACAATCGAAATCAGCACCGATGGTGAAGACGAACAGGCTGCCATGGAGGCACTGAATCAGCTGATCGCCCAGCGCTTCGGCGAACCGGAATAAAGCTACTCTTCAATCACCCTTTCTGGTCGCAAAGCCCGCAGTAAAGATAGTGGCACCGGATTCGGCTCACCGCAACACGAAGCCGCCAATACTTCCGCCAGCAGAGGGCACCAAGTCAAGCCCCTTGAGCCGTGACCGGTATTGACCATCAGTCCGGATTGACCGGGTATCTCGCCGACAATCGGCAAGCGATCCCGGCTTGTTGCACGAAGTGAAACGCGCCCC
>NZ_DAIESY010000070.1:0-10017 GCF_027346185.1 Halothiobacillus sp. | reverse complement strand
GATCCCGCACTGCAAACCGCCCCGCGCAGGCAGCGCCGGGCGGTTTTTTTCACGCCCCGCTTGGCGCGCTGTGCATCCCTTCAGAAAAACCGGCGTGTTCTTCGAACAGGACAACGCGATGCATCACGCACAGATCGAGATTCAAGCCGGCCAGCTCTACACCCCTGATGAGGTGAGAACCTGGCTAAAAATCAGCCGGACTACCCTCTGGCGTTATCAAAAGGCCGGGGTCTTACGCCCTGTCCGTATTGGGATAGGAAGTCGAAATCCGCGTTTTCGCGGTGAGGAAATCCTAGGCGTCCTGGCTGGGGGCGACGACGAACGGCAACGGCCTTGAACCCGAAACCCAAGGGGGGCCGACAGCATGCCTTGATGCCGTCGTCTGCACCATCCATTCATGCCGCTATGCATTGCGCACAAACGAAAATGAGGATAAAGTACTCACGCATACGCTCCATAGCGTGCCGGATTGACCCTCCCGCAGAAGCGGAACACGGCAGTACCCCGCAAGCACGGCTTGCGACCGACGATTGGCTCAGCGCCATTGCTCCTGATTCGACGAACGCGCCTCGCGCTCGATGAACTGCTGGCCCATGCCAGCTTCATGCCACATGGCTTCGCGCCATGTCCCTCGGTGATGCCGAGGACAAAACACAAGCACCGTAAATCCTGAACGCATCGCGTCCGCTCCCTGCTTGCACGAAAGGGCGCGGACGACTCGCCGTTTCCATCGCCATGGCGTCGATGGGAATGCGCCTCGATGCGGCCAGATCGGGCCTTGCCCGCAAAACTCTTCGATGACAAGTGCGTCACGTGCTCCACGTGACGCACGCCTGCACCATCCTTGCATCCATCCGTGACGAACGCGCGCCGCTGACTTTTTTCGCGCGCCACATTTTTCTAGCCCCGCCCTTCAGCCCGCTCATGCTGTTTCAACTGAGCACGCTCCGCATCGTTTCTGCGGCTACGCCACAGCCCAGGGTTCACGCTGCCCTCTCCTTGCCGGGGGAGGATCAGCCGGGCGCCATCCCCTCAACTTGTCGGCTGTCGTGCTGGTTGGTTTTGATGTTGGTTCGGTGTTCGTTTTCAGGAGTCTTTCGATGCAAACTTCAGTCCTTGCCACCTGGATGCAAGCCGCCCTCAACCAGGGCAAGAAGTCCACCCGAACCCGGGAGGAACGCCATGCCTGCTTTGCGCGGCTGCAAGCCTTTGCCAAAGAACGCCGCTTTCACGATCTGGCGCCAGCCAGCATCACGCGCAAGCAGATCGGCCAGTACATCGCGCACCTGCAGCAGCAAGGCGTCAGTCCTCGTTCGCTTCAAAATCAACTCAGCCACATCCGCGCCGCGATGCGCGGCGCGGGGATGGCTTCGAAAGCCGACTCGCCGGAATGGTCCAACGCATCGCTCGGCATCGCGTCCAGGCCGGGGGATCGCGTCGGCAAACATCGTGCCGTCACTGAATCCGAGTTGACGGCGGCGCAGGCGCATGCAGGGGCGTTAGGGGATCGCGGCGTGGAGTTCATCGTGCTGAGTGAACTACAGCGTTGCCTGGGACTGCGGGCGCAGGAAGCTGTGCAGGCCGCCGGCAGTCTGGCGGCGTGGGATCGCTGCCTTGTGCGGAGCAGCCCGATCACGGTCAGCGAAGGAGCCAAAGGCGGACGCACGCGCACGGCCGTTGTCCCCGAGGGATTGCGGGAACGCGCCTTGGCTGCGGTGCGTGCGGCCCAAGACCTTGCACAACGCCATGACGGCAAGCTTGTGGAGGCAAGCAGCTTGAAGGCGGCGCGTGACCGCTACCGACATACTTGTGCGGCGTGCGGGCTGGTGGGGGACGTTGCCTCGCATGGTTTGCGCTATGCCTGGGCGCAGGACCGCTATCGTGCCTATCAGCGTGAAGGATTTGCGCCGGCCGAGGCGGTGCGACGGCTGTCCGAGGACTTGGGGCATGGCAGCGGCCGAGGGCGGTATGTGCGGATGGTGTATTTGAGGGGGATGCGCGATGAAGCCTGAAGATGAAGTGCGCGTGGTGGCGGTGATGCGCGGGGACCCCGATCAACCTGAATCGATCCAGATCGAGGGGCGCCAAGATGGGACGTTCCTGAACGGGCTGCCCAAGTCGGGCACCAAATATCAAGCTGTCGCCGGCGTCCTGGTGAAAGTCGAGCCCCAGCAGCGGGTCGAGGACGGGACCAGGACGGTGAAGATCAGCGCCGAGGCCTATGCTCGGCTGCGCCGGCTGCGTCAGGGTGGGGAGTCTGCCAGCCAGTGCATGGAGCGGATGATCTTCGAGGCAGGGTAATCTGCGCCTTCGTGGCGCCTATTGTTCTTGACGCCCAAGCGCTGGGGGCAGGCTTGCCCGCGCAGCTAGGCTTTTTCCACGCGCACGGATCCGTCGTCCTGCACCGTCCAGCGCAGCTTTTCTCCGCGTTGGAGATGCATGGCGCAAGCAACTGATTTCGGCATGACCCAGCGCGGCGTGCCGATCTCGATGACGCCGCCGGGCTGATCGGCCAAGTAAGCCACGAACGCCACCGACGCCATCGACAGAGCCACGGCCAGCCCAGCAGCCAGATAAACACCCGTCATGAAATCCATGGTTTTCTCCTGATTGACGCTGCATCGCCGACAAGACGATAGTGATGTGTACACGTCACTAATGGTGGGTGGGAATTGTGGGTACGGCAAGTATGAGTACAATAGGGCAAGACTGACTGGCCGTTGAAGACAGACATGGCAGACGAATAGCCGCATCGGTGTCTCAGGCGTGCTTGTTCGCGGCCCAGATTCAAAATCCCGAAGGGTCAGGTGGGTCTTGTCTGGCGATCACGGCTAACAGTCGGACGTTCTCGAAACTCACCTGGTGGCACACAAATTAAACACCATCAATCGAGCAACAGAACCAAGAACGCGAAGCCCTTGATTTACGGCCTAGCGCATTCTCGATTCAATTCTTCTCAAAAACTGTGATTTTAATGTGCCTGGCGGCGTGTCAAGTCCCATGACTTGTCCATAATACATGGCCTGTGGGATCAGTAGCCACCAAGCTATCACCAAAATGATGAATATCCATAGTCTGGTGACCTGATGCGTCATAACCGACAGTATGATCTCCAAATTGATGCGCCGAAGCTTCAACATGACCAAGATTATCCGTTATCGTTGCTGTTCCTTGAAAATTATGTATCGTTCCTTCGCTATGCCCAAGTGAATCTTTAATGAAATCCAAGCCGGGGGTGAAGTGCTGAATGCTGCCTATATTTCGACCAATTTCATCGTGTAGGAATGTTGCATCTCCAAAGCGATCGGCAGTTGCTAATGTATGCCCGAGCGAATCTTGAAATGAAATTCTATATGAATCGTTATTTGAATCGACGCCTAGGTATGGAAAAAAGGGATTGTCGAACATGGTGGTGCCTTTTAGAAATTCCGCAGGTCAGGGTGAATGGCATAGGTCTGAAGCCGAAAAATAAAATCCACTGCATCCTCGCGAGTCAAGTTTTTTTCGAGAGACAAAGGAAAGTCTAGAAACGTCGAGATTTTAGCCAGGCGACGAGCCACAAAATATTCGATACGTTCGCGCTCCGTTTCATTGGCTTTTTCATGAGCTGAAAGCAGCAGAGCCGCGAGACTAAGTCGGACAGGGTAAATATCTTGAGAAAATCGATATGCAGCAAAAGGAAGCAGTGAGTTGATGATATGAGTCCATTCCTCGGCACAGTTGGTAAAAGCCTCACTCATGCCAGACTCCTCCATTGACTCTCGAGCTCCGGTCTGCGATAATAACGATGCACTCTGCTGGACAACGCCAACCCATGCGATGGGGTTAAGGGTTAACGCTGCGGCGGCGCTAACACCAAGCGGAATGTAGCGTGACCAACCATTTTGATGTTTGAGATTTTTCCGAAGATTATAAAACTTGGCAGTGTAAGAATCAAGACGGTAAAAATGTGATACAAGCGGCGCAACTGCAGACAACGCACGCTGGCAGGCTGCCTCCATGTTGCGTGAATTATGCAATGTACTTAAATTCAAAGCTTCTAGCAATCGATTATCATTATTGGCCATGAAGGCGGGAAGGAAATTAATCATCGCCTCAAGATCTCGCGCCATTCTGCTAGCGTTTTGAGCCATAAAAGCCACGAGCAAGCTCTGTTCGTAAGGTGAGTTTAGTTCGCTGAGGTTAGATACTTGTTGCGTATTGAGTGCTTGCGAGAGGACAAGATGCGCTTCCGCCAATCTTCCAACGGTGCTGTAAGCGAAATACTTTCCCTCGAGGCCGATCAACGAGGAAACACCTCCTCGAAAATTACTGCGTATTCGATGGAGAAACATTGGCGTAGCAGCCGCGGCAGCGATTCCTTCCAACATTGGAATCTGCGCTTCAAGGACCACGTTGCCGAGTCTCAAACACGGCTTAGAATCGATCCATTCTAATCTCGGAGGCATCTCCAGGGTTAAGATGACCTCATCATCCCCACCCCCTGAAAACCTGAGCCCCTCAGGGATTGTCTCGATTCGAACTGGCCACTTCGAATCTTTGATCGCGACAAACGGGCCAATGTTTGCGGATCGATTTGCCGCAAGTTGTAGCAGACGATTGTTCTGTATTGCGCGGTGAAATGGTCCGCTGGAAGCAGAAATGCTAATCAATGTGCCATGCCGGTCACTCAAAACAAATGAATCCGATGTGCCATCTACGGCAACATCGTCATTCGAAAAATTAATCTGTAATGATCCAGAACTGATGTCCGCAGAAGATAAAGTCAATTTATTGTCCGTCAATAGCGCATCGCAGCGAGAGATGCTTAAATTGCGTCCAGCGACTATTCCTTCAACGTTCACATGACTTATCAGCCCATTATTATTTACTGCAGGATCGGACGCTACTGGTTTTTGCACGAGACAAAATCGATTAACGAACTCCGTTGCGAGGTCTGACTGTGGAAACTCGAGAACAAAACCATCTATGATCGCATCCCCTAAAACTATCTTGCTAGCAAAAATAACCTGCTGACCTTCAACTCGCGCCTTTAGTTGATCGATTGGTATGTCAGTAGACACGTTGTGCAGTGTATGAAAAGTCAGTCGATTATTCTTGAGAGAAAACGCAATAGGTAATATGTTGTTTTTCTCGAAATCGTTTTTTATGTCGGACTCACCCGTTGGGAAATAATCCATATCAAGATTATCGAAAACATCGTCCAACTGACGGGCATCACTTTCTTTTAACTTTGCTGGCAGGTAGACGGTTGGATAAGTTTCTCCTGGGTAAATTTTCTGCAAAAATAGCAAAATTTGTTTAACATTGCTGAAGCTGCACACTACGCTCCCATCTTTGAGCTTGACCGAAAATGCAATATATTTATCACCCGAGATTGTTTTGCAAATAAACGCCGTAGTGCTGGACGCAAATTCGGCACTTGATAAATAATGATCCTTCTTATCGCCAAAGATGCCGCCTGTATCTGAAAATGCGAAAGTACTCTGGGGTTCGTCTGATATGTGGCACTCTTTCGTTCCAACGACCGAATAACTGTCTCGGATTATTTTCAGATTGTATTTCATATTTTTGAGTTCCATGATTTGCCGGAATTGGCGCATTCAAGGAAATTAACAACATAATTGAGCCTGCCTCGCATCAGATGAGGCTGACGTACGCACCAATTGTCGCGCACGGGCATGATTTAATTGCTCGCAACGAGATGCGCAAGTGGTGTTCCACAATTGCTGCAAAATTTCGCATTACGATCATTGATGAAATTGCATTGTTGATTGGGGCACACTTTCTTTTGGTTATTAATTGCCAGCCTTAGAAAGGCAATATGCAGAATGCAGGGAACCGTGACGCGGTAGGCGGGGCCGCTTACGTCAGCTAAAAGCCAAGCGCCGGTGATTGCCCATCCGAACGGGCCGGCCATGATGCCGAGAACGTCCCCCATGGTTCCCATCAATGTGGCGTTCGCAGCGAACCCCAAGCCTTTGCCGATGATCTGGCGGGAGATGGCATTGGCCACGATAGCGGCCAATTCATACGTGGCAAACCCCCCTAGTTTGGCGGCAGCAACGACTGCAGCGAGAGCAGCAGGGCCGACACCAACAGCTTTTTCAGTGAATTTTGTTGTGAACTTTGAGCGTTCATCTTCAGTCATTTTTTCCCAAGCTTTTTCTAGCACCTTGACAAGAATGGCGCGCTCCATCTCCTCGCAGGTTCCTTTGCGAACATCAGCTTTAACCTTGACGGCCACGTCCTGGACCACTGCGGCGTAGGACACACCTTCTCCGAAGCGCAGCAGGTTCGCAATGCTGTTACCGCCAAAGAGCTGGATTTCCTCAAGGATGAGCCGATCCGCCTCCGATGTGAAGTTTCCAGATGCCCTGGCGGCAATCAATTTGCCAAATGATTGTGAACTCAGCGAGATCCTGCCCTTCTCGTTGTCGGTGATGTACTCCACAAGTGGCGCTTTGTTCTCCGCCGAACTGGCTTGCAGCACCTCGAGCACCAATTTGTCTTCAATTTCTTCTTTGATGGCCATGATTTTTCAGTTCTTAGGTCGTTTCGCTCGAGGTCGGGTTGTTCTGGGGTCTTGATACTGGCCCGATCGCTGCGGCAAGCATCAACACCATGAGTCGCTCGTTAGGGTCAAGGCCTGGCGCCATGGCCATTGCGACGCACTTGCGAATACCCGCCTCCATCTCTGTGCGCTTTTCTTGGGACGTGCCATTGCTTTCAAGAACTTCCATCGCAAGCCGATTGCTGTACTTGGCGAGTTCGTCAATTTTTGGACTCGAATCTTCCATCAGGTATCGTGACGCAGCATTAAGTCCTAGCTCCTCTTTCTTTTCATCTGAAGCTTGCAGAATTTGAAAGACAAAGGTGAACCCAGAGATCAGGCTTTTCCAATCCTCAGGCGTCATCAGCAACAACGCAGGGGACATGCCCAGTGCATCAGCAAGCCGGCAGACCGAATCCATGCTCATGTTTTGGTCTTCAATATCGCTTGACCTGGCTGGGATGATCTTGCTCAGGGTCGAGGGTCTTATCCCAGCGATTCCGGCCAATTGCTGGTTGGTCATTCCCCCGATGCCGGCGCGACGCCTTTGAGTTGCTGCGCCGTCATCCTCAATCGTCTCAACGACCTGACGCAAATTTTGCGCAAAGCTGCGGAAAACGTGGCGCGTGCTTTGCGCTAATTCCGTTGGGGCTCGCTTCGCCATCTCACAATCCTTGGCTGCCGGTTGAAAAGCACCCTAGTTTTCGCGTCACGAGGGCAGCAAGGGCAATGCCTGCGACTTCAAATGTGTAGTGCCCGATGGAGCGGCAAACGCCCTTGCCATTTTCCGATAAACCGAGCTTTTCGGCAGTGTACTCACCGGCCATTTCCCCGAGCTTGCCGAGTCCGGGGAATGGCTTGAAAGTTTGGTTGGCTTTGGAATAGCTGTTCATGTCGAGTCTCCTTAGGCGTGACGGCTACTTGCTTCGCGGATGATGCTGAGGATCAAGGACCCCAAGACCGCAGCGATCAGGGCGAGGGCAGCAGCAGCGCCAAGGATGGCTCCGAAGGCGGCCAACGCGGCCTTGATGACCGCGAAAAAGACGACAGAGAAGGCGACAACTGGGATGAGAAGCATGATTGACTCCGGTTGATTGCGCGTTCTGCGCATTGAAGATGGAGCAATCTTATTTGATCAAAAAACGAAAATAAGGGAAAAAACCAAATAAAGTTGTAACAACTTTAAATGTTATTTAATGCCTATCGCTCCGACCCTATGAGCTCTGAACTCCATGCGGGCGCGTCTCAGTAAAGACGGCGGAAAAAAGCGAATACATCACCGGGCCGGATCAATAGCTCAGCCGCTACCCCCCCTGCATTGCACACTTGGACATGCGGTGATTGTCACACGAGAGAATGAGGCCCTGGCGTAGGGATGGGTGCAACTTGGGGACAGTCGTGTACGGTCAGCAAAGTTAAAAACAAGCCCATTTGCGCCAAACTGTCCCATCGCCCGGACTCTGGCCCGAGCTGAGCCGTGGTGCCAACCAGCATACCGGCCTTTTCACCGCTTTGGTAGACTGATTGTCGCGGGCGGCTAGGCAAGCTGGCGTCCTCGATGATTTCGGCTCAGGCCCGGTGCTTGTCGGCACGTTGCAATACCAAACACCGCATCTTGTCCCAGCGTTCGCACGGTTTTTCTTCGGCCCAGGCAGCCGCTTCTGCCGGGATGCAGCTACGGCGTGGCGCTTGCTGATCTTGGTCGATGTCGGCAAAGAGTCGGTGCTTTTGGCACGGCTTGCTGACCTCATCACGGGGAGTGCCCTCGCGGTGTTCACTCGGTATTCAAAGTGAACAGACACCGGAACAAGCCCTATGCCCTCAACTTCACAACGTCTGCACCGGCCTTGAGTTTGTCCATGTAGTCTGCCCAAGCCTGCATCATGGCCGCGCGCTGCGCCACGAATTCAGTCCGGTTGTAGGCCCGGCCCAGCGCATCGGATACGGAGTGCGCAAGCTGCGCCTCGATCACCCGGTCATCGAAACCTAGACGCTCCGCCAGCATCGTTCTGGCAGAGGCACGGAACCCGTGGGCCGTGGCATCAAAGCCCATGCGCTTGAGCGCGGCTAACACCGCAATTTCTGAGATGGGACGCATATAACTGCGCGGTGACGGAAACACCCACGCACTGCGTCCCGAGACTGGATGCAGTTCACGAAGCAGCGCGACGGCTTGTGTTGCAAGCGGCACCAAGTGCGGCTGGCCGCTGATCTTCTCTTGCTTGGTGCGCTTCATGCGCGTGGCGGGGATCGTCCACAGCGCGCCGTCCAGGTCAATCTCTTCCCAGCGTGCATGCCGCAGTTCACCAGGCCGGAGAAAGACCAGCGCGGATAGCCGAAGCGCGTAAACCACCGATGAATGCCCCCGATAGGCATCGATTGCGCGCAGCAACCCACCAAACTCGACAGGCTCCACAATCGCCGCATGATGCCCAACCAGCGGCGGCGGCAAGGCGTCGCGCAGATCGGCGGAAATGTCACGTTCGCATGCACCCTTGGCGATGCCATAGCGGAAGATTTGACCAGCGGCCTGCTTGACACGATGTGCTGTCTCAATCGCGCCACGATCCGCCACCCGGCGCAAGCATTCCAGTAACTCAGGCGGGCGGATGGAGCCGATAGGCCGGGCGCCCAGCCAGGGGAATACGTTTTGTTCCAGACGCAGCCTTGTCCGGTCCGCATGACCGGGCGTTACCTTGACTGCATGCACTCGCTTGAGCCAGTCGCGAGCGACGACCTCAAAGCTATCTGCGGCCAACACACCGCCTGCCACAGCTTCCGCAGGCGCGACTTCAACCCTACTGGCCTTGCGTGCGGCGCTGGGGTTGATGCCATCAAGCAGTTGCTGACGGATCTCCGCAGCGCGGCTCCGAGCTCGCGCCAGAGTCACATCGGGATAGACGCCAAGGCTGAGGGTCTGACGTTTGCGGGCGTAGCTGTAGTCGAAGCGCCACCACTTCTTACCGTCGGGGCGGACCAGCAGATAAAGCCCGTCGCCGTCAAATATGCGCTGCGGCTTGTCGAGAGGTTGCGCACGTCTGAGCGCAGCGTCAGTCAGTAGGTTTGAGGCCATGTGCAGTAACTCCTTCTTCGCGCAGATCAGTTACTGCGAAAGTTACTGCATGAATTGCTGGCAACGCAAGGAACAGCGTGAAACACCAGGCACCGCATTTTCATGCTAAGTGCCTGATATTCCATCTTTTTTTATTGTATTTGAAGCGTTGTGGAAACGCCTGAAACGTGCTAATGGTGGAGCCGGGGGGAATTGAACCCCCGTCCGCAAATTCTCCATCGCAAGCTCTACATGCTTAGTGCCATCATTGGGTTTTAACCGCCCAGACGCAGATGGACATGCTTCTGAACTGGCGATCCGCTGGATTTAATGATTTTGCGCGCGGCGCACAGAATCACGATCTGATGTGGATGACCTTGCAGGTGTTGCCACCCCGGCCCATCAGCGTGCC
>NZ_DAIESY010000067.1:0-22419 GCF_027346185.1 Halothiobacillus sp. | reverse complement strand
TTTGGTCAACTCGGCTTCGGTCTTGGCAATTTCGCGCTCAAGTCGAGCCAATTCCGCTTCCTTGTCGATCAATCCCGCCAGGGGGATGTGGATTTGCAACTCGCCAACCAGAGCCATGGCCGCCTCGGGCACGGTCTCTCCCTCTGCCAATGGGGTAACGCGCCCAATCCGACCGACAGAATTCAGCAAAGCGCCAAACCGCTCAAAACGGGCGATCTCTTCAACGGTGTCATACGTTACCAGCACGTCGAGCGATTTGCTGGGCGCTATGTCCATTTCGGCACGAATACGGCGCACGCCCAGAATCACATTTTTGAGCCATTCGACCGACTCGATCGCTTGGGTATTGATTTTGCGCTCGTCCGCCAAGGGATACGGACGCCCCATGACGCTATCAGTTGACGACACATCCGCCAATACCATCGGTGCCAGGCGCTGCCAGATGGTTTCGGTAATGAACGGGATGATCGGGTGCAGGAGCCGCAAAAGTGCTTCGAGCACGCGCACGAGGGTGCGACGTGTGCCACGCTGAGCGGCTTCATCATCAGCCTTGAGCGCGGGCTTGGTGAACTCGAGATACCAGTCGCAGTATTCATTCCAGGTGAATTCGTACAGCGCTTGTGCCGCCAGATCAAAGCGATATTCGGCAAAATGCCTAGCCACTTGTGCCTCGACCTGTTGCAGACGGCCGATAATCCACTCGTCCGCATCACTCAAAGTCACCGGCGCGTCGGTCAGGCCGGTGTCTTGATCTTCGCATTGCATCATCACAAACCGGCTGGCATTCCACAGCTTGTTGCAGAAATTGCGGTAGCCCTCAATGCGCCCGAGATCGAAACGAATGTCCCGCCCCGTGGTGGCCAGTGCGGCAAAGGTAAAGCGCAACGCATCGGTGCCGAAGGCCGGGATACCATTTGGAAATTCCTTGCGCGTGTCTTTTTCGATCTTTGCCGCCATTTTGGGCTGCATGAGGCCCGCGGTGCGTTTGGCAACGAGCGATTCGAGATCGATGCCATCAATCAGGTCGATCGGGTCGAGCACGTTGCCCTTGGACTTGGACATTTTCTGTCCCTGCGCATCGCGAATCAGGCCGTGCACGTACACTTCACGAAACGGCACGTCACGCATGAAGTACTTACCCATCATCACCATCCGTGCAACCCAGAAGAAGATGATGTCAAAGCCAGTTACCAAGACGCTTGTGGGATAGAACTGCGCCAGTTCCTGTGTGTGCTGCGGCCAGCCTAGGGTTGAAAATGGCCAGAGTGCGGAGGAGAACCAGGTGTCGAGCACATCATTGTCTTGTGTTAAAGGTTTTGAATCGGGCAAGTCATATTTTTTTCGTACTTCGGTGACATTTCTCCCAACATAAACATTTCCAAATCCGTCATACCACGCCGGAATACGGTGGCCCCACCAGATCTGGCGGCTGATGCACCAGTCCTGAATGTTCTCAAGCCATTGGTAATAGGTATTCGACCAGTTTTCCGGCACGAATTTGATGTCACCGCCACGCACCGCGTCCAGGGCTGGGCGCGTAATGGCGGCCAGTCCGCCCGGACGACCATCTTCCTGTGTTTCACGGGTGAGATCGACGAACCATTGGTCGGTCAACATCGGCTCAATCACCGCGCCGCTGCGGTCGCCACGCGGCACCATGAGCTTGTGATCGTCGATCTTTTCCAGCAAATCGAGTTCTTTAAGATCGTGAATGAACCGATCACGAGCTTCATAGCGATCCAGCCCCGCGTAGTGAGCAGGCAAGGCACCCTCTTCTTCGCCGCCGATGATTTCCGGCTGTTCACGAATCCGCGCATCGATGGTCAGCACATTGATTTTGGGCAGGTTGTGGCGTTGTCCGACGGCATAGTCGTTGAAATCGTGCGCGGGGGTGATTTTCACGCAGCCCGAGCCGAAGGCCGGATCGACATAATCGTCCGCGATGATCGGTATTTCACGGCCTACCAGCGGCAAGGTAATGGTCTTGCCAATCAGATGCTGGTAGCGCTCGTCTTCCGGATGTACGGCCACGGCGGTGTCACCCAACATGGTTTCAGGACGGGTCGTGGCGACAATCAAGTGGCCGCTGCCATCGGTCAGCGGATAACGCAGATGCCACAGGTGGCCGGTTTCCTCTTCGCTGATAACCTCCAAATCCGAGACGGCGGTATGCAGCACCGGGTCCCAGTTCACCAGCCGTTTGCCACGATAAATCAGACCATCCTCATACAAGCGCACAAAGACTTCACGCACCGCCTCAGACAAACCCTCATCCATCGTGAACCGCTCGCGCGACCAGTCGCAGGAGGCACCCAGGCGCTTCATCTGTTCGGTGATGAATCCACCCGATTCGGCTTTCCATTGCCACACCCGTTCGGTGAATGCCTCGCGGCCGAGATCATGCCGTGTCTTGCCTTCGGCCTCGAGTTGACGCTCCACCACCATTTGCGTTGCAATACCTGCATGATCGGTACCCGGCTGCCAGAGCGTGCGATCACCCTGCATCCGATGTACACGGGTGAGCATGTCCATCAGGGTATCCTGAAACGCATGGCCCATATGCAAGCGCCCCGTCACATTCGGTGGCGGCAGCATGATGCAGTAACTCGGTGCATCGGCGGGCAGACTGGCATCGGGAGCAAAGTAGCCGCTCGCTTGCCAGCGCACGTAACAAGGAGCTTCGATCTCGGCGGGATTGTAGGTTTTTTCCATTTTTATCATCAACTTAAATTATATATGTTCGTACTGGGTTACGCGCTCAACGATCGTCACGCGGCACCTGGGCAATCTGCCGGTGAACGGGTTTGGCCCCTGAGGCTTGATACTCGCGCCAGCGTGCGCGGGCGGCATCCCGATTGGCGGGATTGGCATCAACAAGTTCATCCAGTTGAACGCGATCGGCAACGCGCTCGATGGGTTTGCCGGAAAGATTGATCACATAATCAAAACCACCAGCCGCCACATCCACGCCCAGGAAAATCGGTGCGTGGGCGATATCTTCAGGGTCAGCCGTGTGCGGCACGAAGGCGTCGGGTTTGTAGCCCCATAAATAATCGTCAAAACTTTCCACATGCGCGAGATTGGCGCAGACAACATAGGTCATGTGCCCCGCTTCGGCCGCCTCGGCGCACAGTTCCGCCGCATAAAACCAGAAAGCCTCGGTGTCCGGATCATCGATCAGATGGAAAATCACGGCACTCATTCAACCGACTCCCCCTTAAACAATATTTTGGAACAATATTTTGAAGCAACAAGCGCAAACATCGCCGCACACGTATGACGGACGATTAGTGAGCGCGTATTATGCCCAATCCAGCCTTCTCTCGCAGCGCCACATGACTTCATCTGCACATTCATCCATCTCCCCCCGACTCAAAATCCTGCTTGCATGGGTTCTGGTGCTCACGGTTCTGACCGGAGTGGTCGCCTGGATCGGGCCGGACAGACTGCTCGCGCCCTGGCGACTGATCTCGGCACCGTCACTCGGCCTCGCCTTGTTGCTGATGGTTCTAAGCTACGCGCTGCGTGCCCTGCGTATTCAGAGATACTTCATCCACGAATTACGTGGCCAATTCTGGCCCACACTGAAATTGTCCACCTGGCACATCCTGCTGAACAATTTTCTACCCATGAGAACAGGGGAAATCAGCTTCCCGATCCTGATGCAACGCTATTTCACCCTGCCCGCGTCCCGCACCGTACCGGTACTGCTGTGGTTTCGGCTACTCGATCTACAGGCAATCGTTCTGCTCGGGTTGCTGGCGGCGATATGGGGCATGGGATTGCCGGATGCGTGGGCGATCCTCGTAATCATCCTCGTACCGGCTCCGGTATTGATCTTCCTGGCCCGCCATCGCGTACGTCGAGTCATCGCAGCCCGCCCGGAAGGCAAATGGCGAGGCCGTCTGCTCGGCAGTGTGGACAGCCTACCCCAATCCATCGCTCATTTCCTGGCCACACTCGGCTGGACCTGGGCGAACTGGCTGATCAAGCTTCTTACGCTGGCGTGGGTTCTGGCTCATGTCGCCCCGCTGGGTCTGGCGGCCGCGCTTGCAGGTGCCATTGGCGGCGATCTGACCACCGTCTTGCCCATCCATGCCCCCGGCGGATTCGGTACGTTTGAGGCAGGTGTCGTGCTTGCCCTGCAGCCTTTTGGTCTGGATGCGACGAGCGCACTGGCGGCAGCAGTCAATCTTCACCTGTTCGTGCTGGGTTCATCCCTGCTCGCGGCACTGATGGTTCTGCTCATCAAAGTACCCGGTCAAACCGAACAGGAAAGGGAACCGAGGTAAGATTTTTGACTCTACCTTCGGATTGAACCCCGTTGATTTCAATAATCGCCCTCGATAGTCAAGGAGCAAATCTGATGTATGTAGTCGCCAACCGAGTCCCTGTTGCCGCCGAATGGCACGATGCGTTTGAAGAGCGTTTCCGTGCGCGTGCCGGACAGGTCGATCTCCAACCCGGTTTTGTACGTATGGAAATTCTGCGGCCCGATTCCGAAGACGGCGTCTATGTCGTTTTGACGCACTGGCAGGATAAGGCTTCATTTGAAAACTGGGTCGGTAGCGAGGATTTCAAGATCGCTCACCAGAATCCCTTGCCGAAGGAGGCATTTACGGGGCCAGGTAAGCTCGAACGTCACACGGCCATCATTGTCAGCGAAAAGAGCTGAGCGCACGCTCTCCTCTCTTCGAAAAAACAACACGGATATTCCAGACAAAAAAACCCCGCGGATCACGCGGGGTTTTTTGTGAGTTCAGCGAAATGGTCGCTTATTCTTCGCCGACCACGACCACTTTGATGATTGCATTGACATCAGTGTGCAGGTGTACAGGCACTTCGAATTCACCCACAGAGCGCAAAGCACCCGCAGACAAGCGCACTTGACGCTTTTCGATAGTCACGCCGTAGGCAGTAGACACGGCTTGTGCAATTTCAATCGTGCCGACAGAACCGAACAGCTTGCCTTCCGCGCCCGCTTTCACAGGGATGGTGACCATGGCTTCGGCCAGTATCTCGGCTTGCGTCACAGCGGCAGCCAATTCAGCAGCAGCCTGGCTTTCGAGTTCAGCGCGGCGGGCTTCAAACTCAGCCATGTTCGCCTTTGTCGCGGCCTTCGCTTTACCGTAAGGAATAAGGAAGTTACGCGCATAACCGGCACGTACATTGACGATATCGCCCAAGGTGCCGAGGTTTTCGACTTTATTCAATAAAATAACTTGCATGATGTGTTCCTGTACTGGTCTGGTCGAACCGATCAGTGACGATCAGTGTAGGGCAGCAACGCGAGAAAGCGGGCACGCTTGATCGCTGTCTGAAGCTGACGCTGATAACGGGCAGCCGTACCGGTGACGCGCGCAGGCACAATCTTGCCGGTTTCGGTGAGGTATTGTTTCAAGGTATCGAGATCTTTGTAATCGATCTGTTTGACATTTTCGGCGGTGAATCGGCAAAAACGCTTACGACGGAAAAAACGTGACATGGTGTAATCCCCTAAACTGGTAAAGCTGGCTTATTCGCTTGCTTCGATTTGTTCTTCTTGATCTTCGTCATCGCGATCAAAACGGCCTGAATCCTGCTCGTCATCACGGCGACGCGGACGGCGCTCGTTATCACGCTCACGCATGATGATGGACGGCTCGGTCTCGGCTGCTTCCATACGGCTTGTCAGGTGGCGCAGAACGGCATCGTTGAAGCGGAACGCTTCTTCGAGCTCGGCAATTGCGGCCTGAGACGCTTCAACGTTCATCATTACATAATGTGCTTTGACGAGCTTGTTGATGGGGTAGGCCAGTTGACGACGGCCCCAGTCTTCCAGACGGTGAACGGTGCCACCGGATGTTTCGATGATGCCGCGATAGCGTTCGATCATGGCAGGGACTTGTTCGCTTTGATCCGGGTGGACCATGAACACGATTTCATAGTGACGCATAATTGACTCCTGTGGATGGATAAAAAAGCAGCCTGCCGTATGCGCAACGGTCAGGCAGGAGAAACGAGGCGCGGATTATACGGGGTTTCTTGACCCATCACAATGGCCGCAACCTTAAATGGAGTAGATCGGGAAACAATGCGCCAGATTCGCTTAAGAATCTCGCCGGGAATCTTGCCCGTACCTGAAGTCAAGTGCTATGCACGCATGGGCGCAGGGATACACGAGCGACTCATCAATCGCCGCCCTCGATGACCACAAATGCCAGCGCATGTGATCGTTCATCGCTGATGCTCAAATGCACCCGCACTGCCCCGATCTCATCCAGACGTTGTTGTGCCAAGCCGCCAAAAATGAGTTCAGGTGCGCCATGCTCGTCGTGAATGGTCTGAATATCATGCAGGGAAATACCGCCGCTAAAGCCGGTGCCCAGCGCTTTAACTGCCGCTTCCTTGGCTGCAAACCGTTTGGCCAGCCAAGCTGTAAATCGAGGTGAGTCACTCGCCGGTGCGGCCACCCGCTCAGATACGCCCAGAATTCGATGGACCAGACGATCGCCATATCGGGCGTAACTTTTTGCCAGACGGTCAATCTCTACCAAATCGGTGCCAATGCCAAGAATCATGAAGCGATCAGCCCATCCGGGCTTCGCGCATCAACTTCTTCATATCCACAACCGCTTGGGGCAACCCGGTAAAAATCGAGCGGGCTATGATGGCGTGCCCGATGTTCAATTCCTCTATCTGAGGGATGGCCGCAATCGCCTGCACATTGTGGTAATGCAGTCCGTGACCGGCATTGACTTGCAAGCCGACATCAGTCGCATCCCGTGCCGAACGGATGATATCGTTCAATATCTGCTTCTGACCGGCATCATCGAGCGTGTCGGCGTAATGACCAGTATGCAGTTCGATGACTGGGGCCTCACAGGCTACGGCCGCGTCGATCTGGCGTGGATCGGCATCGATGAAGAGCGACACGCGAATGCCGGCAGCCCGCAACCGGTCACAAGCAGTATGGATACGGTCAATTTGACCGGCAACATCTAACCCACCCTCCGTCGTCAGCTCTTCGCGTTTTTCCGGCACCAGGCAGCAATCATGCGGTTTGACTCGGCAAGCAAACTCGATCATCTCTTCAGTGACGGCCATCTCGAGGTTCATGCGCGTTTGCAACATCTCGCGCAGACGCAAAACGTCACGATCCTGAATATGTCGCCGATCTTCGCGCAAATGTAAGGTGATGCTATCCGCACCCGCCTGCTCCGCCAGCAACGCGGCATGAACCGGATCCGGATAGGTAGTTCCCCTCGCCTGCCGCAACGTTGCTACATGGTCGATATTCAGACCCAGAAGGGGGATCTGCGCGGTCAAACGATTGGTCATGGATGTGTATCCTTTTTAACTGAAGTTTTGTGAGCAATTGCTCGAGTAATTAAATGCCCGAGAAATTAAGTGCCAGGAAATAAAATACAGTCCGGTTATTTCGGGCACAGGAGTTATTCACCTTCGCCCGGTTGGGCCTGCGTCCGCCACAACGCTCTACTGTGGAACGGGGCTGAACCAACGTGAGGCGCCAGCAGGCTTTGGAGCAGGTCACGAGCCTGACGACGATCTGCAGCATCACCGATTGCTTGATTTTCAGCAATGGCCTTCAAGACGTTGCCTGCCACAGGATACCCTCGCCCCCGTTGTTGCAGAATCCCCTCTTCGGGAGCCAACCAGTACATCGCCTGCGGGTCAATCGACTCCTGGGTATCGGCAGTCAATTGCCAATCAATCCCTACACCCAGTTCGGCCAGCAAGTCACGCTCAAATCCGCGCACCACCATACCAAAATCGACAGATTGCCCGGCCAATTCGGCCAGATGCTGTGCATAAATATTAAACAATACCGGCGCTGGCTCATGGCGATGTAACGCGCGCATCAGCAATTCGTTCAGATAGAATCCGACGGCAAGCGACTGACCATGCAGGAGTTGCGCATACCCTGCCGGCTCAATCTGTGTGGCTGTTTTCATGTCACCACGACCAGCCAGCATCATCTGCAGGCACTGAAAAGCCATCGGCCTGAGCGGGGATTTCTTGCCGCGGGTTCGCGCGCCGCGTTGATACGTGGTGAGTCGACCAAAGTCCTCAGTAAACCACTCGACCAGCAAGCTGGTATCCCGCCAGGGGCGCGTATGCAACACAAAAGCACGTGTCATGAACACTGGCACCATACGCACGCTGCATTACTCGGGCAGCTGATAACCAAGCGACTGAACCGCACGCTCATCATCCGCCCAGTCCTCTCTCACCCGAACCCATAAGCGCAGCATGACTTTGGTCTGCAACATCTGCTCAAGATCATGCCGGGCCAAGCTACCGATGTCTTTGAGTTTCTTGCCGCCCGAACCAATGACAATACCTTTCTGACTATCACGCGCCACATAAATAACCGCGTCGATTTCAGTCAGATCCGGTTCCTCGCTGAATCGCTCGATCAGCACCGTGGTTTTGTAGGGTAACTCGTCGTGCAGTAAGCGCGCCATTTTTTCGCGGATAATCTCAGCAGCCATGAATCGCGTCGTGATGGTGGTCACTTCATCCGGGTCGTACATCGGCTCGCCCTGTGGCAGGTGTTTGAATATCAAATCAAGCAAGCCACCGAAGCCCCGGTCTCGATGCGCAGACAACGGATAAAGCGCCAAAAAGTCAAAGCGCGCCTGCATCTGGGCCAAAAAGGGGAAAAGTGCTGTCTTATCTGACAGCAGATCGATCTTGTTGATCAGCAGGATCGTCGGCAGACCGGATTGCCGAATCAGTTCCAGCACACCCGCATCTTCTTCATTGAATCGACCGGATTGAACGACGAACAGCACCAAATCCACGCCATCGAACCCACTGCGAGCCGTGCGATTGAGCTGGCGATTGAGCGCATCACTGCCGCCCTGATGAATGCCAGGGGTATCAACGAAGACGATCTGGCCACGCGGCTCAGTAAAAATGCCGGTTATCCGATGTCGGGTCGTTTGCGGCTTGGGCGCTGTGATACTGATTTTCTGCCCGACCAGACGGTTGAGCAGGCTGGATTTACCGACATTCGGCCGCCCGACAATAGCCACCTGACCGAATCGGTGAATAACCGTTTTTGCGCCTGAGGCAACCTTAAACTCCATTTACCGCCCAGACCCAATGCGATTATGTTGCGCCTTTGTGAGCGCTTCAAACATCGACTCAGCAGCCGCTTGCTCCGCCTTGCGCCGGGAACTACCACACCCAACGGCCGTCAGCTGCGTATCATTCAAACGACAAGTCACTTCAAACACTTGCTTGTGTGCCTGCCCACTGATCTTTGTCACTTCATAGGATGGCAATTCACGCTTGCTGCCTTGCAACCATTCCTGTAATCGGGTTTTCGGGTCCTTGAGGCTTGCGGCGTCGGGCAAGTCTTGCAGCATGCGTTCAAATAAGCGCACCAGTAAGGCCTGAACAACCTCAAAACCCTGATCGAGATACACGGCCCCGATCGTTGCTTCGAGTGCATCCGCAAGAATTGAGTCACGGCGGAAGCCTCCGCTTTTCAGTTCGCCCGACCCAAGAACCAAATAGTCCCCCAAATCCAGCTCCCGAGCAATGACGGCAAGACTTTCCTCTCGCACAAGACTCGCTCGCCAGCGCGAAAGTTCACCTTCAGTTGCCTTTGAATGCATTGTGTAGAGTTGATGGGCAATCACCAGATTGAGTACGGCATCACCGAGAAACTCTAGGCGCTCATTATTCATGTTGCCCGCCGAGCGATGGCGGAGCGACGTCTCAAGTAGCTCGGGGTTGGAGAAGGTAATACCGATGTGCTGCGCCAGCTTCTCCGGCGCAGTCACAAACGGGCTATTCGACATAAGGGATGACATTCACAGAGTGCGTGAATGAAGCCACGACCGACAAGTTACCAACGATATCCGCTCGCCCTTCGTAATTGTAGGTCACCTTGAGGCCAGTACCGGATGGCGTGATTTTGAAATCTTTGGAGGTAATGTTATCGATCTCATTGATATCAAGTTGCTTATCAATCGTGCTACGAATCTGCGTCGCGTCACCATGAAAGCTCTCAAGCTGCTTGAAAATGCTGCTGATCTTCTGGTCGGTCAAATAAAGCGGCACTACCTTCATCAACAGGATGGCCAGAAAAAAGGCAATAAAGGCGTACATAATCAAACCGATCAGGGTCATGCCCGATTGGTGACGACGACTTGCGATACTGTGATCAAGCTTCATGCAATTGTCCCTCTTCCTTAAATAATCAAAAAGCATCAAAAATCCGAAGCATCAATGAATGACCTTGCCGATACGGCCGGCATCAAATTTGCCGTCTTTCCAATCCCAATGCAACCAAATCATGAAGGCTTTGCCCACAAGATTTGCTTCCGGTACGAATCCCCAGTAACGGCTATCGTTACTGTTGTCTCGATTGTCGCCCATCATAAAATATTCATGGGGTGGCACAACCCAATCACCGTTTTTTTCGTAACCATCCTTTTCGAACAGAACATCATGCTTGACGCCCAGCAGATCCTCACGATAAACGTCAGCTCCTGCCATTCTCATACCGTCGTCGCCTGGGTAGACACCAACATAAGTTTCGGGAATAGGCGTGTCGTTCACCCAGAGCTTATTGCCCTCGACGCGAATATGATCACCCGGAACGCCGATTACCCGTTTGATGTAATCGACCTTCGGATCATTGGGATAACGGAACACCGCAATATCACCCCGCTTCGGTTCCCAGGTTGGCAGTATCTTGGTGTCCAGTACCGGCAGCCGCAAGCCATAACTGAATTTATTGACCAAAATAAAATCGCCCACCAGCAAGGTCGGCATCAACGAACCTGAGGGAATACGGAATGGCTCAACAATGAACGAACGCACGACCAGAACCACAAGGAGAATAGGGAAAAAGGAACGAGCATAATCGACCAGCAGGGGTTCGTGGAGGACAACCGGCGCACCATCGGCAACCACACCTGTAGCCGCCTTGCGGACACGCGCCTTTTTGAAAAACAGGCTGTCAGTCAACCAGATCAAACCGGAAATCAGGGTGCCCAACACCAGTATCAATGTAAAATCCAAAATCACTCTCCCCGAATTGGTGTTATTTGTTGGCATCCATTTGCAAAACAGCCAGGAATGCCTCTTGTGGCACCTCGACCTGACCGATTTGCTTCATGCGTTTCTTGCCTTTCTTTTGCTTATCGAGCAACTTGCGTTTTCGAGAGACATCCCCGCCATAGCACTTGGCCAGCACGTTCTTGCGCAGGGCCTTCACCGTGCTGCGCGCAATGATTTTGGCACCGATGGCCGCCTGAACCGCTACTTCGAACATCTGTTGCGGAATGAGTTCCTTGAGCTTCTCGGATAAATCCCGGCCCCGGCTTTGAGCGATGCTGCGATGCACGATCAACGACAGCGCATCGACGATTTCGCCATTGATTAGCATGTCCATTTTGACGAGATCGGCATCCTGGAAGCGGACAAACTTGTAATCGAACGAGGCATAGCCCCGGCTCACCGATTTGAGCCTGTCGAAGAAATCGAGCACTACTTCGCCCAGTGGCAACTCGAAAACAAGCGTGACCTGCTTGCCCGCGTAACTCAGATTTTTCTGCACGCCACGTTTCTCAATGCAAAGCCCGATAACCGCACCGACATACTCATCGGGGCAGAAAATGCTTGCCTCAATTATTGGCTCGCGCAGCTCCTTGATATTACTCACATTAGGGAGCTGGGCGGGGTTGTGAATTCGATAGGTCGAACCATCGTTTTCTACAATTTCATACACAACCGTCGGCGCGGTGGTAATGAGATCGAGGTCATACTCGCGCTCCAAGCGTTCCTGCACGATCTCCATGTGCAACAAACCGAGGAATCCGCAGCGAAAGCCGAATCCAAGTGCCTGTGAAACTTCGGGTTCGAAATGGAGTGCTGCGTCATTGAGTCGCAATTTGCGTAGGGCTTCGCGCAGATTTTCGTAGTCTTCACCCTCGACAGGATACAAACCGGAAAACACCCGAGGCTGCATTTCCTTGAAACCGGGCAAAGCGACGGTAGCGCCATTTTCGGCGTCGGTCAGGGTATCACCGACCTTCGCCGAATCGATATTCTTGATCCCTGCGATCACAAACCCCACATCACCGGCATAAAGACCTTCGCGCGCGAGCGTCTTGGGCGTGAACACACCCACTTTTTCGACCTGAAAAATATCCCCCGTGCCCATGGCTTTGATTTTGCGCTTCGGCACGATAGCGCCGTCTATAACGCGTACCAGTGCAACGACGCCGACATAGTTATCAAACCAGGAATCGATGATCAGCGCCTTGAGCGGGCCTTCTTCGTTTCCGACGGGCGCGGGAATCTCCTCGATCAGGCGTTCAAGCACATCTTCGATACCCACCCCGGTTTTGGCGGATGTAAGGACGGCGTTCTCAGCATCGATGCCGATAACGTCCTCGATTTCCTGTTTGACGCGCTCTGGCTCAGCCGACGGCAGATCAATCTTGTTCAATACAGGCACAACGGTCAGACCAAGATCAATCGCGGTATAGCAGTTGGCTACCGATTGCGCCTCAACGCCCTGTGATGCATCCACCACCAGCAACGCGCCCTCGCAGGCCGCCAGTGAGCGCGAAACCTCATAGGAGAAATCCACGTGCCCGGGGGTATCAATGAAATTCAGACGGTAAACCTTGCCGCTACGTGATGTGTAGTCGAGTGAGACACTTTGCGCCTTGATGGTGATGCCCCGCTCCCGCTCCAGATCCATCGAGTCGAGCACCTGCTCATCCATTTCTCGCGCACTCAAGCCACCGCACAACTGAATGATGCGGTCTGATAATGTTGATTTACCGTGGTCGATATGGGCAATAATCGAAAAATTACGAATCAGCGAGAGCCGTTCGGACATGGTTCTACTCAATAGTTTTTAAAGGGCGCACCGCGACGCTGCGCTCATGGAATCCAGATACCAGTGAATCAGACGCAAACGCGATAGATTCACCGTAAAGCGGCGAAGTATAACCGATTCGGCCAATTTTACTCGGCGCCTTGCAACCGGAAGACCAGAGGACATTGCCTCCATTGACAATCATCAGTCGGCTTGAAGCGAGAGGGCAACATAATGCTGTTGGTCACCACGGCGCATGAGAACCGCATTGGGCCTGTCCTTGCGGGCTGACTCGAAGGCTTTCTGTGCAGCGTCCAGGGAATTCAATGCGCGCTGATTCAGCGTGAGCAGGACATCCTGGGCCGCCAGCCCCGCTTTCGCGGCCGGGCTGTTGGGCTCAACGGCCTTGACACGGATCGTGCCGCCATCGTCCGTCAAGAGCAGGCCAAAATCTTCCACAATTAAGTCATGGGATTTCATGGACTGAACCTGCATCGGTGCATGTTGAGGCAATGCAACCAGCTTGATTAATACGGAGTGCGCTTTACCTTTTGTCACTACATCAAGGCGCACGTCGCTTCCCGGTGGAAGAACGCCGATGGTTTGTGGCAAGTCGGCAGATTCCGTAATCGGGTGGCCATTGGCAGCGATAATGACATCGCCAGGTTGCAGCGCGGATTGCTCGGCAGGTGACCCTGAAACGAATCCGGTCACCAACGCACCCTTGGCCCGGTCAAGGCCCATGGCTTGGGCCATTTCACGATTCAGGGATTGAATCTGAACACCCAGAAAGCCACGATCAACCCTACCGTGCTGCTTTAATTGTTCCACCACCTGCAAGGCGTAATTGATCGGGATGGAGAACGAAAGACCATTGTAACCGCCTGATTCTGTGAGAATCTGAGCATTGATACCAATAACTTCGCCCTCCACATTAAAGAGCGGACCGCCCGAACTACCCGGATTGATGGCAACATCGGTCTGCAAGTACGGAACATACCGCTGATTGTCATCACCCGGCAGTGATCGCCCCTTGGCGCTGACGACACCGGCCGTGACAGAATGATCAAACCCGAAAGGCGACCCGATCGCCACCGCCCATTGCCCGGGTTTAACTTGGTCGGAATCACCAATTTTAACGGGTTTGAGCCCTTTGGCATCAATTTTAAGCAGTGCTATATCACCGGCCTTATCACTACCCAGAACCTTTGCTTTAAGTTCACGACCATCTGCCAGCCGAACGTAAATTTGTGATGCGCCATCGATCACATGCTCGTTCGTTAAAATTTCACCATCCTGACTCAGGACGAATCCCGAACCGCTACTTGATTCAGGCTCGACCGGCTGCGTTGGCTCCTGAGGCGCCGATCCACCGGGCGCCTGACCATTGAAGCCAAAAAACTGACGGAAGAAATCATTGAGTTCACTGTTATTCCCGCCTTGATTTGGGGTATCCGGCATGGCCGCCAATGGGACAATGGCACTCACATTGACCACAGAGGCATTATTGGCCACAACCAACGCAGAAAAGTCGGGTAAACCGGTGACTTGTGCCTCTGGCTTTTGGTCATCACAAGCCGCGAGCGAGATGGCCGCAACCAAGACTAGGGCCGACCAGAACAATCGACGAAAAGCTGCAAGAGAAAATAACAAAGCATTCACCGTGATGGGTACCCAGAGTTTCAACTGACCAGCGATTCAACCCGAAGGCGAACAATGGGTTCGCAAACTTCGTCGAGCGCCTGAAGCGACTCAATGGCAGCATTCATTATGGCCTCTCGCATCGGGTGCGTCAGCAGCACAATGGGCAAATGCAAGGTTTCGTCACTTGCCTCTTTCTGAATCATCGCTTCGATATTGATGCCGAAATCAGCCAAGGTGCGGGCGATATTGGCCAGAACACCCGGTTGATCCAGCACGGTCAAACGCAGGTAGTAGCCGGTTTGAATTTCATCCATTGGCAGAATGGGAAGATCGGTCACCTGATCGGGCACCACGGCCAGATGGGGCACGCGGTGATTCGGATCGGCGGTCAATGTGCGCGCCACATCCACCAGATCAGCCACGACGGCAGAAGCGGTAGGATCAGCCCCTGCGCCCGCACCGTAGTACAACGTAGGGCCCACCGCATCACCCCAGACCAGAACGGCGTTCTTGACGCCATCGACGTTGGCCAGTAACCGGCGCTCGGGGATCAGAGTTGGATGCACCCGCATCTCGACGCCATTTTCGTGCCGCCGGGCAAAGCCGAGGTGCTTGATTTGATAGCCCAACTCGCGCGCGTAACGAACGTCCTCGGTTTTGAGTGTGCTGATTCCCTCGGTGTAGACACCGTCGAATTTAAGCGGCATGCCAAAGGCAATCGCCGCCAGAATCGATAGTTTGTGCGCGGCATCGATGCCTTCGACGTCGAAGGTCGGATCGGCTTCGGCGTAACCCAGCTTCTGCGCTTCGGCGAGCACATCACTGAAGCTGCGGCCTTCGTCGCGCATGGCCGTAAGGATGAAATTACCGGTGCCATTGATGATGCCGGCAAGCCACTCGATCCGGTTGCCCGCAAGGCCTTCACGGATGGCCTTGATAATCGGAATGCCGCCCGCCACCGCCGCCTCGAATGCCACGACGGTACCCTTGGCCTGCGCCAGAGCGAACAGTTCGTTGCCCTCGTGGGCAATCAGCGCCTTATTGGCGGTAATGACCGGTTTGCCCAGCTCAAGCGCGCGACGAATCAACATGCTGGCCGGTGTCATGCCGCCCATGACTTCGATAATGACGTCGACATTCGGATTTTCGACGACATCCATCGGGTTGGTGGTCAGCAGAATCCCGTCAAGAGGACAAATACGCGGGGCACCCAGATTACGGGCCGAGGCATGAATCACATCGATGCGTCGCCCTGAACGACGCGCAATATCCTCTGCATTGCGCGTCAGAACGTTGACCACGCCCCCGCCCACCGTGCCCAGACCCAACAAACCGACGCGCAACGGCGGCAGCGCGACATCGGCATTCGTCACTTCAGCCACACTCATTTCGAAGACTCCGTCTGCTTACCCTGAAGCTCAGCTCGGCGAATCTCCTCTTTACGGAACATGGCTTTGATTCCACGAATCGCCTGGCGGGTGCGGTGCTCGTTTTCAATCAGGCCAAAACGGACATGATCATCGCCGTACTCACCAAAACCAATACCCGGCGATACGGCCACCTTGGCTTCTGCCAACAGATGCTTGGTGAATTCAAGTGACTTCATGTGCGAGAACTGCTCGGGTATTTTCGCCCAGACGAACATCGTCGCTTTCGGAATAACCACATCCCAGCCCGCAGAGATCAGACCCTCACAAAGAACATCACGACGGCGCTGATACATGTCACTGATTTCCTTGACACAAGTCTGGTCGCCTTCCAGGGCCAGAATCGCAGCCACCTGAATCGGGGTGAAGGTGCCGTAATCGAAATAGGATTTGATCCGGGCCAGTGCGTTGACGAGCGTCGGATTGCCCACCATGAAGCCCACCCGCCAGCCCGGCATGTTGTAGCTTTTGGACAAGGTGAAAAACTCCACCGCAATATCCTTGGCGCCGGGTACTTCCATGATCGACGGTGCACGATAACCATCGAACACGATGTCGGCATAGGCCAGATCATGCACGATCCAGATACCGGCTTCCTTGCAGATGGCCACCACTTTCTCGAAAAAATCCAGCTCGACACATTGTGTCGTCGGGTTGGCCGGAAAGTTGAGAATCAGCATCTTCGGCTTCGGCCACGTTTCCTTGATGGCGCGATCAAGCTCTTCGAAGAAATCTACATCGGGTGTGAGCCGCACATGCCGGATATCCGCATCGGCGATGATGCTGCCGTACGGATGGATCGGGTACGCCGGATTGGGTACGAGCACCGTATCGCCCGCCGACATGGTCGCCATGGCAAGATGCCCTAAACCCTCTTTGGAGCCGATGGTGACAATCGCTTCCTTTTCCGGATCAATGTCGACGTCGTAACGCGTCTTGTACCAGTTCGCAATGGCTCTTCGCAGGCGCGGAATGCCTTTGGATTGCGAGTAACGGTGCGTGTCACCCCGACGGACGGCTTCAACCATTTTCTCGACAATGTGTGGAGGCGTCGGTTGGTCGGGGTTGCCCATGCCAAAGTCGATGATATCTTCCCCGGCCGCCCGCGCCTTCGCCTTCAATTCTCCAATAATATTAAACACGTAGGGTGGAAGGCGATTGATGCGGGCGAATTGGTCGTTCACGATAGTCCTGCTAGATCAAAAAACTAGATCAAAAAAAGAGTGTAGAAGAGAAAAGCATGGGTCACTCAAGCGGGTTTCGGCCCAAACGAGTTCCACCAAACGGGTTCTGTAAGGGTGCAGCGGATCTGGCACTAAAGACCCCACAGCCCAAGTAAAAGCCCAAGAAAAAACTGGGCACAAGGATCAACAATAAATAGCGCCTCAAACCGTGTCAATTTGTGACACGGTCGTGATGTTACATAAAACCAAGGATTGCGCTGCGCACCGAATCCAGGTTGGCGTCAATGGTCAACATCCGGGCTTTTTCCACATCGCCCTGTGCACTTTGGCACTGAGCAATCGCGGTATCCGGATCTTTCATGCCATTGCCGGTCAGGGTCAGGACCACGCTGGAACCTTCAGGGATCTTCCCTGCCTTGATGTCATTGATCAGGCCCGCCAGCGAAGCGGCTGAAGCCGGTTCGCAGAAAATCCCTTCATGCATGGTCAACATGCGCTGTGCGGCCAGAATTTCGGTGTCGGTGACTTCAGCAAACCAGCCACCGGACTCGTTCATAACCTTCCAAGCACGATCCCAGCTTTGCGGATGTCCGATACGAATTGCGGTGGCAAGGGTTTCAGGATGATCGACCATTGCGCCGCGAATGAACGGAGCGGAACCCGAAGCCTGGTAACCGATCATCTTCGGCCGATTGGTACAGGCAGCGCCTTTGACAAATGTGCAGTTGCCATCACAAAACGCGCAGGATTCCGTGAGATTGTCACCGTGTGATGCAGAGCTTTCGCAGTAACCGATCCAATGTGCCGTGATGTTGCCGGCATTACCCACAGGCAGGCAGTGGTAATCCGGTGCACGACCGAGCTCTTCAATGATTTCGAATGCGGCCGTCTTCTGGCCTTGCAGGCGGAACGGGTTGACCGAGTTCACGATGGTGACCGGCGCATGGTCAGCGACTTCCTTTACCAATCGCATCCCATCATCGAAATTGCCGCGAATCTGCAATGTGGTGGCGCCGTACATCATCGCCTGTGCCAGCTTGCCCATGGCGATCTTGCCGTCAGGGATCAAGACAAATGCCGTGATGCCTGCCCGGGCGGCATAGGCCGCGGCAGAAGCCGAGGTATTGCCGGTCGAGGCGCAAATGACCGCTTTGGAACCGGCTTCAACCGCTTTGGTCACCGCCATGGTCATGCCGCGATCCTTGAAGGAACCCGTCGGATTCAAACCTTCGTATTTGACGTAGATATCAAGTGAGCGACCAAGCACCCGCGGGATATTGTTCAGTCGAATCAAGGGCGTGTTGCCTTCACCGAGGCTGATAACCGGGGTGGTATCAGAAACGGGAAGACGATCTCGATAGCGGTCGATCAAACCGCTATAACGTTGAGCTGGGCGTTGCGCTTGCGACATGGGGAAAAGATTCTCGGTTTAGGTAAAACGAACCCTGGGTACGCCGCCTTACAAGCAGCACGGGCAATCGATGGAAAACAGGGTGAGCATTTTACGCATCATTACCGGTTTTTGCATCGTGCGAATGAAAGCAGGATTACTCATCCTCTACACAAACCGCACAATCACGTGTTTGCAGCAGATGTACAAACAATCGCCGCACATCATGCATCGCCTCGCTGATTGTCTGGTTAACAAGCGGGAAGTTGATCGGCCCGCCCCCATTTTTTCCGGCAGATCGATTCCCAATCACATTCAGGCTCGCGTAGAGCATGTCGCATTCTCGCGCCAACACCGCCTCGGGCATCCCCGTCATGCCCACCACATCACAACCGTCTTGCTCGAAGCGGCGAATCTCTGCGGCCGTTTCAAACCGCGGGCCTTGAGTCGCGCCATAGGTTCCGCCGTCGATCAAGGGAATTTCCAGCGCCATTCCCGCGCGCAACAAACCTTCGCGCAGCGGTTGATGATAGGGATAACTGAAATCGACATGGGTCACGGTTTCAAGATCCGATTCGAAGAAGGTACTTGGCCGCCCCCAGGTGTAATCGATGATCTGATCTGGCACGCACAGCGTGCCCGGCTGCATCTGCTCCGTGATCCCGCCCACCGACGAAACGGCCAGAACGTGTTTGATGCCCAGTTCACGCAGTGCCCACATGTTTGCCAGGTAATTGATGGCGTGAGGCGGGATTCGGTGGTTGTAACCATGCCGGGGCAGGAACACAACATCACAACCGGCCAGACGACCGATCGTCAGTGGCCCGGAGGGTTCGCCGAACGGTGTGGAAATCACCTGATGCCGAAGGATTTCCAGGCCCTCCAGTTCACTCAACCCGGTGCCGCCTATGATCGCCAGTTGCATGCTTCAATTCTCCTGTGGCAGGGCGTAGATACCCTGTACATTTCTGAAAAAACCGTTGTAATCGAGTCCTTCGCCCAAAATAAACCGATCCGGCACGTCGATGCCGACAAAGTCCGGCAAGAAATCGCTGACTTTATGATCGTGTACCTTGTTTGTCGCCACGGCCACCCAGACGCGCGTGGCGCCCGCATCGCTGCAACTGGCGGCGATGGATTTGAGCGTCACACCCTCATCGAACACATCGTCGATGATCAGCACTTCCCGTTCGGCCAGGGGAATTTGCGGCAAGGCCAGCCACTGAAGCGCCCCACCCTGCGTTTGCCCACGATAACGCGTGGCGTGGACATAGCCGATTTCCAGCGGAAAATTCAGGCGCGAAAGCAAGGCACCTGCGGGAATCAGACCGCCATTCATGACCGCCAGCACGACGGGCAGTCGTTCTTTCAATTTCAGTGTGATTTGTGTTGCGAGGTTGTTGTATACCCCCTGCATTGTCTCGGCATCAACCAGACAATCGCAGGTGGCAAGCAATTCATTCAGTTCGGCAGCCCGTGTATGTGCTGCGCTGATAAGCGAAGATTCTTGAGTCATTCGTCCTTACTCCTCGTTCAAAAACCAACCATCCTCGGCGGCCGCCCGCTCATCTCCGAATGACTCATTCTGAAGCCGCGTAACCCAGGCTTTCGCCATGGCCGTGCGGGGGTCGTGCAAAAAACGATTGGGCGATGGTACCGGGCCGTGCCCCATGAGATGAGCTAAACGCACCTCGCGCAGGGGATCGGCGGTAAATTTGCGGTGGATCAACAGTTGATCCACCCATTGTGGGTGATTGCAGATCAATGCCATATCGCAACCAGCCGCCAGCGCCGCATCCATACGCGCACCGATGTCACCGGCTACGGAAGCGGCGGCCATGGTAAGGTCATCGGTGAAAACGGCGCCCTGATACTGCCAACGTTGGCGCAAGAGATCCTGCACCCAGACTTTAGAGAAGCCCGCGGGCATTGCATCGATTTGGGGATAAACCACATGCGCCATCATCAGGGCGGGGATGAAACGTTCAATCAGGGCAACAAAGGGCCGAAGATCCTCGCGCTCGATCGTGGACAACACCCGGTGGTCGACCGGATGGGCGATGTGCGAATCCTCGGCAATGGAGCCATGACCGGGGAAATGCTTGCCGACGGCAGCCATGCCCGCCTCTTTCATGCCGGAGATCCAGGCGACGGCCAGCGCAATGATTGCAGCCGGATCGCGGGAAAAAGCACGGTCGCCAATCACACCACTGACACCGCGATCCAGATCCAGCACCGGCGCAAAACTCAAATCCACCCCCGCCATGCGCAGTTGCACGGCCATCAACCAGCCCAGACTTCTGGCCGCTTCCAAACCCGCTTGACGATCATGTTGGAACAAGGCACCGAGCCGCCCCATCGGCGGCAGGTGGATAAAACCATCATCCCGGAACCGCTGGACACGCCCGCCTTCCTGATCGACCGCAATCAACAGGTGCGGGTGGCGCAAGGCGCGAATTTCGGCCGTCAGCGTAGTCAGTTGTTCGGTCGAGGAAAAATTGCGGGCAAATAGAATCACGCCGCCCACAGCGGGGTTCATCAGGCGCTTGCGCTCCGCTTCCGTCAGCGTCAAACCGGCGACGTCCACCATCAACGGGCCCAAAGCAGTCATTCCCATTCCTCAAAGCAAAAAAAAGGCACCCAAAACGGGTGCCCAACAATAACAGGAGGAGTCAGACGCTGCCACGCAGGATTCAATCAAAGTTCGTCGGGGTAGAACGCGCTATGAAGAAAAGCCCCGTGTGGCATGTACCTAAAAGCGATAATCATGCCAACTTGACGTGACAAGGTAACTATAATTAAAAAAACTTTAAAAACATTGTGTTAAAGAATAGTGAATCAAAAAATTACAGAAACCCGCTTGAGAACAACCGCCTTAATTTGTTGCAAACATACGCCTTTTTAGCACATTCATTGTGCACGGCGGAGCGTTCAGAACCGAAGCAATATTGATCCGACGCCCCGCTACTCAGCACGACATCAAGCCTTGAAAGCATTGGCCAGGAATGTGCTCATCTGATCCCAGGAATCGTTGGCGGCCCGCTCGTCGTATTGCAGGGGCAAATTGAATTTTTCACCTCGCTCCGTAGCAAAGGGGTTCGTAAAGCTGTGCTTGGCACCGGGATAGGTTACGACTTCGATATCCGAGCCCGCCGCCCGCATCTCAGCCACAGTAGCCTTAACCTGCTCGTTTGGAACAAAAGGATCATCCCCGCCGGTGTACAGACGTAACGGTGTTTTGATGGGCGGGTGAGCGATCGGCGCCAAGCCATTGAGGCCCGAGTGGAATCCCGGCCATAGCCGCCAGCGTGACTCCTTGGCGCACCATGTTCAGGGCCACCGTGCCCCCGAAGCAGAACCCGATCACGGCAATGCGTTCCGGATCAACCTCGGGCTGCTGTTGCACGGCGTGAATCGCTGCCATAAAACGGCCTTTCATCAGGGCAAGATTACCCCCAATGGCAGAAGACAAGGCCGAGGCGTCGGCAGGATTGTCCGCCAGGGTATGATTGCCGTACATGTCGACAGCAAAGCCGACATAACCCAGCTTGGCCAGTGCCTGTGCGCGGTCATCCGCAAAGGCATTTCGCCCCCACCATTCATGGACAACCAAGACGGCAGGACGACGACCGTGTTGCGAGGTGTCGACAGCGAGGGTGTCAAATAATCTGTGTAACTGAGTTCAGTCAGGCACCCGGTCACCGTACAGAATGACGAACTGATTGAGTGCCGCTTTCCAGTCCCTAATGGGACGAGTCCATTTTCTGGCCACGTTCTTCAGGCCCATAAACAGGAGCTTCATGATCGACTCATCGTTCGGGAACGCGCCACGGTTCTTCAGCACCTTCCTCATCGAGTAATTCAGCGATTCGATGGCGTTCGTGGTGTAGACAACCTTGCGGACCTCCGGCGGGTAGTCGA
>NZ_DAIESY010000058.1:0-16796 GCF_027346185.1 Halothiobacillus sp. | reverse complement strand
AAGGGATCGACGTATCGATGGGCAAGACAAATCGCCAATTTACCTTGATACTTGCTCCATGCTCACCCCATTTCAGGCCCATGTACTGATCCCCTATCCATGAACCTCCCGCCCATCATTTCGTTCATCTCACTCAAGAGTAAATGGCCTGTAATCTGGCTGGTGGTCGCGTATGTCATCAGTGGCAAGTTGCGCACGCTGCTTGCCATTGATCCGGGCTATGCCGCGCCTTTATTCCTACCGGCGGGTATCGCCGTGGCCGCCGTGTTTCTCGGCGGCATGCGCATGTTGCCCGGGGTGTTTGCGGGTGCTGCCATTCTGAATCTATGGGTCGGTCTGGACGCACCGGACCCCGTGTATTGGCGGGTTGCGGCGGGCGCGATTCTGATTGCGTTGGCTTCGACCCTGCAGGCGGGCGTCGGCGGGTTGGTTTTTCGTCGGCTCGCAGAGCGGAACGACTTAACTCAGGGTACCGCGCGGCCATCCCTTCTCACCGTTTTGCTGCTGACACCGCTGATTTGCCTCATCGGTTCGAGTTTGGCGGTGTCTGCTCTGTGGGCCATCGGCTCGATTGAATCGACTTCGGTTCTGACCAACGGGTTCTACTGGTGGACGGGCGATATGCTCGGTGTGGTGGTGATGTTTCCGCTGGCGTTAACCACCCTCTCAGGCCCGCGCAAGCAATGTTCCAAGCGCGCATTCACCATCTCCCTGCCGGTCTTGTTGGTGTTGGTCAGTGGTCTGGTGGGGCTGTATTTTATGCAGAATGCGGCCCTAAACAATGCGCAGTTAAGGCATGCGGACGAGTTCGGCAAACAAAGCCAGAAAATCCGGCTGCGGATTGAACAGCGGTTGAGTGCGTATGAGCAGGTGCTGCGTGGTCTGCGCGGGCTCGAAGCGGCTTCCAATTCGCTGACCCGCCAGCAGTTCAATGCCTATGTGTCCGCACTGAATCTCGGCCAGCACTATCCGGGTTTCCAGGTGGTGGGCTACGCGCCCTGGGTCAGCCAGCAAAATGCCGCCGGCCTGGCAAAATCGATCCACCAGAGCGGTTTTCCCGCCTTCGAAATCCATCCGCCCGGAAACCGCGCCCAGTACGCCCCCATCGTGTACCTCGAACCGTTCTCGGATCGTAATCTGCGGGCCTTTGGCTATGACATGTACGCCGAGCCGATTCGACGCGCGGCGATGGATCAGGCCCGTGATATCAATCAGGTCGTCATGTCGGGCAAGGTTCGACTGGTGCAGGAAAATGGCCAGCAAGAGCAGTCTGGCGTTCTGATGTTCTTGCCAGAATACCACCACGGCAAGGTGCCGAAAACCATTCAGGAGCGTCGTCTTCAGCTCACAGGCTGGGTTTATGCGGCCTTCCGTATGAACGATTTGATGAACGGTTTGCTGAGCGATCAACAGGATGATTTCGGCCTTGCAATTTTTGATGGTACTACCCCGGCCGCCGAAGACCTTTTGTTTCAAAGCGATGCGGCTAGATCTGAGGCAAACAAGGCCGTATTCGACTACACCCGAACGCTTGAGATCGCCCATCGGACCTGGACGATTCAAATTGTCTCGCTGCCCGCATTCGATCAACAGCTTGACACGCGGTCGGTCGATTTGATTCGTTTTGGTGGGCTGGGTACCACCCTTCTGCTGGCGCTGATGGTCTGGCAATTGGCCAGCGGGCGGGAGCGGGCGCTCAAACTCGCAGAGAACATGACCCGAGAAATGAAACAAAAAAAACAGCAGTTGGTTGAAGCACAACGGATTGCACACGTCGGTAGCTGGGAACGTGACCTGCGCGAAGGGGCGTTGGACTGGTCGGATGAGCTGTACCAGATTCTGGCGCTCGATCCGCAAGCGGCGGGTTCCATCCATGCCCAGTTGCTCCGTCGGGTGCACCCCGATGACCGCCGCATGGTGACTGAAGCCTTTCAACGGCTTGAACAGGACGGCATACCCTTTCATCTTGAACACCGCCTGTTGCTTCCGGGTGACGTGGTCAAATACGTGCGTCAAACAGGTGAACAGTTGATTGATGACGAAGGGGTGGCCTTGAAGATCATCGGCACGCTTCAAGATATCACCCCCCAAAAACAGGCACAGGCAGCGGTTGAGCGGCTGGCGCATTATGACACCCTGACTCAACTACCTAACCGATCGCTTTTTTTCGATCGTCTGCGGATGGCGTTGATCCAGTCCAAACGCAACAAAACGGCACTGGCGCTGTTTTACATGGACCTCGATGGGTTCAAGCAAGTGAATGATTCGCTCGGGCATCGTGCGGGTGATCTCCTTTTGATCGCCGTGGCGAAACGGCTCACGCAAACCGTTCGAGCCTCCGATACGGTCGCGCGTCTCGGTGGGGACGAGTTCACGGTAATTCTGCCCGACCTGAGTCGGCCAGAAGACGCGATCAAGGTCGCTGAAAACATCATTCAGTCGATTGGCCAGCCCTTCATGATTGAGGCGCGTGACGTGGAGATCGGCATCAGTATCGGCATCGCGCAGTGCCTTGAAAAACGCCTGACGGAAGACGAGCTGGTTCAGCTGGCCGATCAGGCCATGTACGAGGCCAAGCAGGCGGGGAAAAACACCTATCGCGTCCGGGGTGGCGGGAATCCTCCCCATTGAACATCCCGGTAACTTTTACCGCGTTAATTCCCGTAGAGCGTGCGCAGCCCACAACCGGGCAGCCTCACCACGTCAGATCATCCGGCACTTCAAACTGTGCGTAATAGTCCTGATCTTCCTTCGAGACAGATGCGTCATTTTGCGGAATCGGAATCAATGCGTTTGTATCTCGCTGCTCGATCTTCTCGGCGGCGATGGCAGGAATCAGGGCGTAACCACCATCAAAACGGGCAATGCGTATTCGGGACGAGACGAGGCGTTGATGGGTCTCCCGGTTCACTTCAAGGGTTTTCACCTTGCCGTTATCGGCAAAATGATAGCGGACGGAACCCTCATAACCGCTTAAGCGGTTGGATTCGATGATCTGACGCACTTCGGCCTGCATGGCCTTCTTCGCAAGCTGTTGTTGTCGTTCTATATTCAGTTGTCGGGCGCGTTCGGCTTTTTCCTCGGCGGCCCTTGCCACTGAGTCATCGCTCGCAAGGGGCGTGGCTTCGTTGTTCTTCTGCGCCTTGCTCTGTTTGGTTTGCTGAAACTGGGCCTTGCCCTTGGCTTTTTTGGCCTGCTTGGCTTTCTGCTCGCTCACGAGGCCCGATTTTTTCAGTTGATCGAATAAAGACTCTGCCATTTCGTTTGCTCGTGATTTCTGCTGTTGGAGGATCTCTGCACGAAGTCAGAATCCCTCGATTATAGGTTACGAACCGTAAATCCCCCCGCCCCCCTTTTTTCAAAGGGGGGCTGAATCGGCTTTTTTTGAGTTTGTGCGCCTCCCCCTTTATAAAAGGGGGAACGAGGGGGATTTAGAAGGGATTTGCCTGAAGTCCGACGAGACCCCCCAGAGGTTATTCGCAGCATGGATGCGGTTGCACGGGCGATTTTACCTGTTAAAACAATCTTCCAGCAGCCGTCGCAATTGATCCGAACCCATCAGCTCCAACTGCTCGATATTGCGCTCGGGGATGGATTCGGCATCGGGGTAGTTCTCGATCGCCCGATCCAGGCTGGCTTCCCGTAACAGATGTAGCACGGGATAGGGCGATTTATTGGTGTAGTTTTCGGCATCATCGGGTTCGGTGCCGCCGAACTGGTAATCAGGGTGGAAGCTCGCGATCTGAAACACGCCCTTGAGTTTCAATTGCGCCACGCGCCGATCGGCTCGCCCCAGAAACTGGTTGAAGTCGAAAAAATCCTGCAAAACCTGCGGCGTGATGAGCAAGGTGGTTTCAATACCCTCATCCGCGCCCAGCAAAGTCAGTTCGTTTTCCAGATCGACGAGCAGTTGCTCTTCATCCTGCGCCCGGCTCACGACGAACCGCACGCGTTCGCGGACAAGTTCGCGCTTGGCAAAAGGGCAGAGGTTGTAGCCGATGACGAGCTGCTCCACCCATTGGCGGACGGTGTTGATAAGGGTGTCGTTATCCAAAACATGGGGCATGTGTGATCTGCGCCTCGCGCTGGTGAATGAAACCCGTTCTGATTGGCCAACTTAGGGAACCTCTGATTGAATCCCTCATGAGCCGAGTTGCTGATCCAAAAGCCGCAAAACGAGGCAGAGGCCGCAGGTCGTAGTTTACGCTACGATGCCAAGGCCGATAACGAAGTGTTGCGGCTTTTGGGCGGCAACCCCCATGGGACGGGCTTTTGAGGGCGATTCGCTGTGTTGCGACGCTCACGAATGGAATAACCATTCGTTTCGCGCCGCGCCTTGCGACTCATCCCTCAAAAGCCCGTCTCGGCCACGAAGGATTCAATCAGAGGTTCCTTAGCAACCGGGCAACGAAAATACGGTTCGGTGTATTCCCGCCCCGGGCGCAACTATTTTTCAAGGGCCACTTTGAATAATACCATCCTGAAATTTTCAGCGGGTCCAAAGCCAAAAGATGCGAGTTTTGCTTTCAGAACATCTGCATTTGTACAGAACTTCCCCATAATAAATCCCTGCACTCAGGGCGAATACCGGATTTGTTGCGGGGGGATAGCGTGGCCACTGATGGGCCGGACACTGGTTGTCATCGGGGAGGCGCGTGATCCATTTTGAGCTTAATTGGCCGGGTTCTGATTCGCCTATTGATTACAAATCGGGCGTAAGCATCTATGCTTTTAGTAGCAAGCTAATTAATCGCCAACCAAGGGGGAATGCAAGATGGAATTCATTACACTCAAGTCAGCTGATTTGACGGTGCCGCGTATTGGTCTGGGTACCTGGGCCATTGGTGGCTGGATGTGGGGTGGTACAGACGAGGCCGAGGCCATCCGTACCATTCATGCCGCACTGGATCGTGGCATCCGTCTGATCGATACCGCACCGGTATATGGTTTCGGCCGCTCGGAGGAAATCGTCGGTCGCGCCCTGGCCGAATACGGGCAGCGCGACAAGATTATTCTGGCCACCAAGGCTGGCCTCGACTGGAGCGGTGACGGGATTCGGCGCAACAGCGCACCCGAACGCCTGCAGCAGGAGCTGGAGGATTCCCTGCGCCGGCTGCAGACCGACACCATCGATATCTATCAGATCCACTGGCCCGACGAGGGGACCCCGTTCGAGGAGACAGCGCGGACGCTGGAGGATATGCGCCAGTCGGGCAAGATTCGCGCGGTCGGTGTCAGCAATTTCAGCCCCGAACAGATGGATCGTCTCTCGTCGGTCGTGCCGATAGCAACCGCACAGCCACCGTATAACCTGTTCGAGCGCGGCATCGAGGCGGACGTCGCACCCTATTGCGTGAAGCATGATATCGGCATGGTGACCTACGGCGCACTGTGTCGTGGCCTGCTGTCCGGGGCGATGTCGGCAGATCGAAAATTCGAAGGCGATGATCTGCGCCAGAACGACCCGAAGTTCCAGCCGCCACGGTTTGCCCAGTATCTGGCCGCAGTGGAACGCTTGGACCAGTTCGCCCGAGAACGTTTCGATCGCCGCGTGATCCACCTGGCGCTGCGCTGGCTGATCGATCAGCCGGGGGTGGTGACTGCATTATGGGGCGCGCGTCGGCCGGATCAACTGGAGCCGGTCGATGCGATCTTCGGCTGGTCGCTGACCGATGCCGATCAAGCAGAGATCGACCGCATCCTGGCTGAGACGGTTACCGATCCGGTCGGCCCGGAGTTCATGGCACCGCCAGAAAGCCGTCCGGCTGCCTGATTTTCTCTGGGTGTCGCATCCGGGGCTCCGTGGTCGGTGTCGGTTTTGCGCTTGCCTCTGGCACACGAGGGGGTTATTCCGGTAATGCGCTCACATTGTTCAAACCGGCCAAGCTGTTCCAGTTCCTAACCGTTGAGGGTATGGGGCAATAAACACGCTGATCAACGATGCCCGGCAGGCGCACGACATCGACCGACCGAAAAATTAGTTTCACGGGTAAATAATTGTCTATGCTCCTGATGACCAATCCTGGTCATTTGTGAAAGGAGCATGTTATGAATCGTCGTCACTTTATCAGCACCGCCACACTCGGCACGGCCGCCTTGGCACTGGGCTCGCAAGCCGCACAAGCGGGTGAAGCGCATTATCAAAATGTGGTTTTTGATACCCAAAACCCCGGCCACTGGAAAGCAGTGGAATCACTTCATGTGCCGGACACAGAAGTTAAAGACGGCAAACTGCATATCCATACCCCGCACCCGATGAGCGAGGCGCATTACATTGTCAGCCACACGGTCGTGCTAAAAGACGGCAAATTCCTGGATCGCAAAACCTTTAACTGGAAAGACAAGCCCACGTCGGAGCACACCTTGCCGGAAGGCTACAAGGGACTCGTCAGAGTCACCAGCACCTGTAATCTGCATGATTTCTGGGTCAAGGAAATTAACGTTTAACCGAGTCATGGGTTGGTCGCGGTCGCCGCTCTACCCAGAGTGCGGTCGCACCGCATACCCCAACGGGCAAGGCAAAAAAATTCAATACCGGCACCATTGTCATGCCGGTCATGGCTGTACCAAAAGTCAATGACGTGGCTGGCATCGTTTTAAGCCAGCTTTTTTGTGCATCGAATTCCAAAAGATGATTACCCGCCGGGGCATCGACGTACTGCAACGTCATCATCCAGGCAGAGAAGGCAAACCACAAAAACGGTGCGAGCAGGTTCAGCCCCGGCACGAAGGAAATCAGCAACAGCGGAATCGCATAAGCCAGAAAATAGCGAAATTTGCGCCATTCGGCAGCCACGGTTTTCAGTGTGAGGTGCCAGAGCGAGGTGTCGTCCTCCGGCGTGGGTTTGCCGGTCAGCTGCATTTCCAGCTTTTGCGCCAACAGGGCATTGAACGGTGCGGCGATGAAATTGGCGATGATGGTGAAGCTGAAATAGGCCACCAGCATCAGGCCGATGAACAGCAACGGGATCAAAATCCAGTTGAGCCATTCCAGCCAGCCGGGCAGCAGGCCGTCGAGCCATTGGTGGGCATAATGCACGCCAGCCCACATGCCCGCGCCGAATAACACGATGTTGATGAGCAAAGGGATCAGCACGAACCGGCGGACACCCGGTCGCCACATCAGGCTAAAGCCCTGCCATACATAGGAAAAGCCGTTCATGTCCGGTGGGATCGCTCGTCATTCATGGAATGGGGTGTCCGCCACCGAACGGGCCGGGGGCAACATGAGCCAGCAGCTTGCGGTAGAACTCGGCGGATTTGGCGCCGAACATCATAAAGGGTTTTCCATCGTCCCCCTGAAACACGATCAGAGGCATGCCGGGAATGCGATTGTTCTTCAAAATCGCGTAGTTCGCGTCCAAGGCTTTTTGCGTGGCTGGCGAGATATCCTTGATCGGCTCGATGGCGCCACCATCCCCCTGCGAGGAGAAGCCGTAACCATCCTCCATGCGGTGGTACGCAGCCAGCGGGTCGGCGGATTGCATGATGGCCGCCGCCTTGCCCGCCGAACTCGGTAACAGCACACCCATCGGCACGTAGCGCATCTGGATATCCCGATCCGCGGCCAGAATCGGTTTGATGCGTTCATAGGCTTCATTGCAGTGCGGACAGTTGGGATCGAAGAAGAAATACACGATCTTTTGACCGTTACCTTCCTTGAACCAGGTAGTTGCCGGTAACTGGCTGGCGATTGTTGCGGCTAACGCCCGACTATCCGCCGCCCGTGCATTCGGTATCAGCATCAGCGCGCACAACAGCAGCCAAGCCAAACGGTAAAACGGCAAAAAATGAGCACGGTTCGTATTGTTCATGCGTTCCTCCTGTTCCATTCAACACGGGGCCTAGGCGCGCAGGGATTTGGGCAATGCAAATACCATGTGTTCGATGATTTGCGGTGGCGTTTCGATCAGTGTGGCGGCAAAGCGATCCTTGAGATGCGCCAGCACCTGCTGAACCAGAATTTCCGGTGCGGAAGCACCCGCCGTCACCCCCACGCAGGCACAGCTTCCAAACCAGTCCTCGCTGATGTCTTCCACGCCATCGATCAGGTAGGCAGCCTTGCCGGCCTGCTCGGCAATTTCGCGCAGACGATTAGAGTTGGAGCTTGTTTTCGAGCCGACGACGAGAATCACGTCGCATGTTAGCGTCAATTCGCGCACGGCATCCTGGCGGTTCTGCGTGGCATAGCAGATGTCATCTTTCTTTGGCCCTTCGATCTTGGGGAAACGCTGACGCAATGCGGCGATAATCATCTGGGTTTCATCAACCGAAAGCGTGGTTTGGGTGGAGTACGCCAGGCCATTGGGGTTCTCGACAGAGAGATTCGCCACGTCGTCGATGCGTTCGATCAAATGAATCCGACCGCCGTGACGTGGATCGAAATGGCCCATCGTGCCCTCGACTTCCGGATGACCGGCATGACCGATCAGGACAACATCCTGACCCTGACGCGCGTGACGCTCGACTTCCAGATGCACCTTGGTGACCAGCGGGCAGGTCGCATCGAAAATACGCAAGCCTCGTGCGGCGGCTTCGTCTTCAATCGCTCGGGATACGCCGTGTGCGGAGAAGATCAGGGTGGCGTCATCGGGCACTTCGGCCAGTTCCTCGATGAAAATCGCACCTTTGCGCTTGAGGTTTTCGACGATATAACGGTTATGCACGATTTCGTGACGCACAAAAATCGGCGCTCCGAACAGATCCAACGCGCGATCGACAATCTCGACGGCCCGATCCACCCCGGCACAAAATCCGCGCGGGTTGGCTAACAGAATGTTCATGCCTTAGTCTCCTGAACAGATTCTCGGGCAGGCGGCTCGACCGCCAGCACGTTGACGATGAACTGAATATTCATGCCCGCCAGCGGGTGATTGAAATCCACCAGCAGGGTTTCCTCGTTGATCGCCCGCACGGTGCCCGCCACTGTATCGCCGTTCGGCAGGTTGAATTCGACCAGATCGTCGACTCTCAAGCTAAGGTCATCGGGCACATCCGCACGAGGCAGCTCGTGGATCATCTCGGGGTCGGGTTCACCAAACGCGAATTCTGGCGTCAGCAGGATGCGGGTTTGCTCGCCTTGCGGTAGTCCGAGCAGCGATTCTTCCAAACGGGACTGAAGGCTGCCATCACCGACGATAAAGATCATCGGCTCAGCATCGAAGGTTGAGTCCGCCACGCGATTATCCGGCAGGCGAATCTCGTAGTGCAGCGTCACTGTTGCACCCCGCGTGATGACCGGTACGGCAGTCTTGGCATCGCTTGGGTTCGTCATGAGGAAGCGTGCTCCTGATTTGGTTTTTCTGTGCTCGGGCGTAATTCGAACAAAATCAGCAAGGCTACGCCAAGGACAATCGCGCTATCGGCCACATTGAAGGCGGGCCAGTGATAACCGTGCCAATGAAAATCCAGAAAATCAACCACATAACCCAAGGTCAGCCGATCGATCAGGTTGCCGATCGCCCCACCGATGATCAGCGCAATCGCAACCTTGATCATGCCAACACCCCGCCGCGCGCCTTCTTGGGCGCGGGGAATCCGCAGCAACCAAACCATCAGCCCCAGCGCCACGATGAAGGCCAGCACGGCGAAGCCCCAGCGCTGCCAGCCATCGGCATTCGCCAGAAAGGAAAACGCCGCGCCGTGATTGTGCAACAGGGTGAGGTTGAAAAACCCGGTCAGCTCCACCGGCCTGGCGTACTGCAGGAAATGACTCGCCAGCCATTTACTCCCCGCATCCACGCCAATCACCAGCAGGGATAGCCACAGCCAGTGGGGGTTGTGCCAATAAAACTGACCCGGCTTGTTGGAACTGTTCATGCCCAGACCCGCGTTTCGCCCGCGCCGTCGATATTCTCGATACAACGACCACAAAGCGTCGGATGCGCAGCATGGCTGCCGACATCCGGCTGCAGATGCCAGCAGCGCTCACACTTGGGCGCAACGCTCGCGGCGATCTGCACGGCCATTTTCTCGCCACTCGGCAGGGTTTCAACCGTGGCTGTCGTCGGCGCGTTTGCCAGTGGCAATACATCCAGTTCAGAGACGATCAACACAAACCTCAGTTCGTCGCGGATGGGTTTGAGGAAATCGGCCAGCATATCATCGACAAACAGCGTCACCTTCGCAGAGAGGTTGGCCTTGATGATCTTTTCGTTGCGGGCGACTTCGGCGTAGCGATTGACAACATCGCGCAGGTCGATCAACTTCGCCCAAAACGCGCGTTGCTCATCGCTGAGCACGGTCACCAGATCATGGGTATGCGTTACCAGAAACACCGAAGGCGCCCGAGGCTCGGCCAGCGTGGGCAGATGCGCCCAAAGCTCGTCGGCCGTGAACGAGGTGATCGGCGCCATCCAGCGAGTGAGCGCCTCGATCACGCGCCACATCACGGTTTGCGCCGAGCGGCGCATCGGCGCGTTTTTCTGGCCGGTGTAGATGCGATCCTTGACGATATCGAGGTAGAACGCGCCAAGCTCGATAGAGCAGAAATGGTGCACCCGCACCACGAGGCTGTGGAAGTCGTAGGTTTCAAAATCCGCCAACACGGCTTGATGCAGTTGTGCGGCGTGATCGAGCAGCCAGGCATCCAGCGGCAGCAAGTCTTCGTTTGCCACGCAATCGGTGTTCGGGTCGAAATCGTTGATGTTGGCCAGCAGATAGCGTGCCGTGTTGCGGATGCGGCGATAGGCGTCGCCCGCCCGTTGCAGGATTTCGTCGGAGACGGTCATCTCGCCGGAGAAATCGGTCGAGGCCACCCACAGGCGCAGCACGTCCGCGCCCATCTTGTCGATGACCTTTTGCGGTGCGACCACGTTGCCGAGCGACTTGGACATCTTGCGGCCCTGCGCATCGACCGTGAAGCCATGGGTGAGCACACCGCGATAAGGTGCCGCGCCCTTGAGCGCCACCCCCGTCAGCAGCGACGACTGGAACCAGCCGCGGTGCTGATCCGAGCCTTCCAGATACAGGTCGGCCGGCCAGGTCAGCTCCGGGCGGCGGTCGAGCACGGTGGCGTGGGTAACGCCCGAATCGAACCAGACATCCAGCGTATCGGTGACTTTCTCGTAGCGGTCGGCATCGGCACCGAGGATCTCTTTCGGGTCGAGCGAGAACCACGCATCGATACCGGTTTGCTCGATCCGGTCGGCCACCGCGCGCATCAGCCGTGGTGCGTCCGGATGCGGCTCGCCGGTTTGTTTATCGACGAACAGCGCAATCGGCACGCCCCAAGTGCGCTGGCGCGAGATGCACCAGTCCGGGCGATTTTCGATCATGCCTGCAATGCGCGCTTCACCCCATTCGGGCACGAAGCGGACGGTCTTGATCGCCGCCATGGCCTGCTCGCGCAGTTCGTTCTGTTCCATCGAGATGAACCACTGGCCGGTCGCGCGGAAAATCAGCGGCGTTTTGTGCCGCCAGCAGTGCGGATAGCTGTGCGTGAAGCGGCTGTGCGCCAACAGCGCGCCGGATTCCTGCATGATTTCGAGGATTTTTACGCCGCCATCCTTGAGGTTCATGCCACCAACAAAGGGCGTGTCGGGCAGGAAGTGACCACTGCCATCGACCGGGTTATCCACCGGCAGGCCATAACGCTGACCGACCTTGAAGTCGTCCTCGCCATGCGCCGGTGCCGTGTGCACCGCGCCTGTACCGGCATCGGTCGTGACATGCTCGCCCAGAACCAACAGCACCTGCCGGTTCAGGAACGGGTGCTGCACATGCAGGCCTTCGAGTTCTGCGCCGGGCGTGGTGCCCAGCACGGCGCCTTCTAGCTTCATCCGCGACAGTGCCGATTCACGCAGGGCTTCGGCCAGAATAATGCGACGACCATCGGTCAGTTCGATCAGTGCATAATCCAGTTCCGGGTTGATCGCCACGGCCTGATTGGCGGGCAGCGTCCACGGGGTGGTCGTCCAGATAACCACCGAAACCGGCGCGCTGCTGTCAATCCCGAAGGCGCGGTGCACGGCGGCGGAATCCACGGCCGTAAAGGCCACATCGATCTGGTCGGATTTCTTGTCCTGATATTCGACCTCCGCTTCGGCCAGCGCCGAGCCGCAATCCACGCACCAGTGTACCGGCTTCTCGCCTCGATGCAGATGGCCGTTCTCGATGATGCCCGCCAGCGCACGCACGATGTCCGCCTCGGTGGCAAAATCCATCGTTTTGTACGGATTGGCCCAGTCACCGATCACACCCAGTCGGATAAAATCGGCCATCTGGCGGTCGATCTGGCTTTGCGCATAAACGCGGCAGGCAGCACGGAATTCCTGCGCGGAAAGCTTGGCGCCCGGCTTGCCGTGTTCGCGTTCGACCATCAATTCAATCGGCAAACCGTGACAATCCCAACCCGGCACATACGGCGCGTCGAACCCTGCAAGCTGCTTGGACTTGACGATCATGTCCTTGAGCACCTTGTTCACGGCGTGACCGATATGAATATCGCCGTTGGCGTAGGGCGGGCCATCGTGCAGCACGAATTTGGGCCGACCGGCACTGACGGCGCGAATCGCGCGATACAATTCCAGTTGCTGCCACTGCGCCAAACGCTCGGGCTCGCGCTGCGGCAGGTTGCCGCGCATGGGGAAAGGGGTATCGGGCAGGTTAAGCGTTGATTTGTAATCAGTCACGGAAAGATCGCCGTTTAAAATATTTTGGAAGAAAATGGCGGTTATTGTAGCAAGACTCTTCCGACCTGCGGCGGTTTGTGGCAAGGCAGTGTCGGAATCGCTTCACCCGCTTCGATAAAACCATTTCTAATCATCAAGCCTTCGCCACCGGGGATATCCATGAGATTACGCATTGTTATCTGCCCGGATAGCTTCAAGGGCAGCTTATCCAGCCCGGCTGCGGCCAAAGCCATGGCGCAGGGCGTCCGCCTCGTGGTGCCGGATGCCCGAATCGAATGCATCCCCATGGCCGATGGCGGCGAAGGCACGGCGGAGCGCATCACGCAGGCGTTGAATGGGCAATGGCGCCGTGACCGCGTGCATGGGCCAGATGGTGCAATGGTCGACGCGTCGTGGGGCTGGGTTCCGGCACAGGACATGGCCGTCATCGAAGCCGCCAGCGCCTGTGGCTTGAATCTCACCGCCCCGGGGCGGCGCAATCCGTGGCAGTTCGACACGCGCGGTGTCGGTGAATTGCTGCGGTGTGCGCTGGATCGTGGCGCGCAAAAGCTGGTGATCGGCCTGGGCGGTAGCGGCACCAACGACGCGGGTGCGGGGATGCTCTCGGCCTTGGGTGTTCGATTTCTAAACAAGAACGACCAGCCGCTCACCCCAACGCCGGATGGCCTCAAAACGCTGGATCGGGTCAATTTTTCCGAACTGGATACGCGTCTCGCGCACGTCGAACTCATCTGCCTGACCGATGTGGACAACCCGCTGACCGGTCCGGACGGCGCTACTGCGGTTTTCGGCCCGCAAAAGGGGCTGGCAGCAAGTGATGTTGCAGAAATGGATGCGCGGCTCCGGCAGATCGCCGCGCACATAGAAACGGTCAGGCAACTGCACTGCGCGCCCGATGCGCCCGGCATGGGCGCAGCAGGTGGCTTGGGGTTTGCCCTTGGCGCCGTGCTGGGCGCAACAAGGCAAAGGGGCAGCGCGTATCTGGCCGATTTGCTGGCGCTGGACGCAGCCATCGAACAAGCCGATCTCGTGCTGACGGGCGAAGGGGCGCTGGATACGCAGACGGCACAAGGCAAGGTCGTCGCTGAAGTCATCCGTCGCGCACGTCGATTCGATAAACCGGTCATCTGCATTGCGGGCAGCGTGCGCATGACACACGCGCAAATCAAAACGTTGGGCTTGTGGGCCGCTTGGCCTTTGTGCAGGGATAGCGTTGATGTTGAGGACGCCATCGCGCATGCGGTGGCACTGATTGCCGAACGCACAGCAGAAGCCACGGTTGCGTGGCTCGGCGCGTCATCGAAACCGGGTTAACGGTAGCGGGAAAACAGCCGCTGCACCAAAAGTTTAGGCAATCGCCACAGAAAACCCAAAAACAATCGGGTGTGCATCCCGGTCAGCAGCAGGTTGTCGCGCAGATAATTGAAGTGCGACACACCGCCTTCTTCCGCCGTGAAGTAACGCACCGTCGTCGGCACATTGATGGGCCGAACGCCCGCCCAACAGAGCCGCACGACCGCTTCGGGGTCAAAGTCGAACCGGCGCATCCAGCGATGGCGCAACATGATCTTCTTGAGCGGTTCGATGGGGTAGACCCGAAAGCCGAACAGCGAATCGCCGATGCCCATCCACAGGGTTTCCAGATTCGCCCAGGTGTTGGAAACCTGCCGTCCATAGACGCGCAGCTTGGGCGCATCGGCCGCAAAAACGGGCTTGCCCAGAATCATGGCCTCAGGTGCCTGCAGTGATTGCTGCATGAAATCGGGGATGCGCTCTGCCGGATGCTGGCCGTCGGCATCCATCGTCAGCGCGTGGGTGAAGCCTGCCTTTTGCGCTTCGACCAAGCCATACAGGATCGCCGCGCCCTTGCCCTGATTTTCCGGCAGCACGAGCACACGCAAACCCGGATCGGTTTGAGCCAGGCCCAACAGGCGTTCGGTTGTGCCATCGTTACTGCCATCGACCACCACCCACACCGGTGACCATTGCGCGCGCGCCGCCGCCAGCGTTTCGAACACCTTCTCTCCGGGGTTGTAGCTCGGGATGAGCACGAGGTGCCCAAATGATTCAAACAGGGAAGAATCAATCATGGGCGGCTCGATCCGGGTTGTGCGCTTAATGCCATTCGCATGTCGTGTTCCATCTGGCGGGTGCAGGCCGTCACATCGGCGGGCCGGGTATAACACGTACCGAGGTGCACAGACCAGCGTAACGGCAATTCGGGCCGCCGCCATAACGGCCAGTGTTTTCCGAGGTAGGGGCTGGAAAAACCGATCAGCAGGGATTGAATCGACACATTGGCACGCCGGGCGATCAAGGCAGCACTTTGGCCGAAGGGATCGAGCGGAAATTCGACCGTGCGCCCGCCTTCGGGAAAAATCAGCACATGCGCGCCCTCGGCCAAGGCCGCTTCGGCCTGCAGAATCATTTCCAGCGGGCCGTCGTTGCGAATGTAGCCCGCCATGCGCGCGGCGGCCCCGAACAGGATATTGTTCATCAGCCCGGCTTTCATCACGCACACCACATTCGGCAGCCGGGAAACGATCAGCAAGACATCCAGCAATGAAGGATGATTGGCCACCAGCACCCGCGGCGGCGCATTTCTTAACGCATCCAGTGCCGCAAGATCAAAATGGTTGGCGCAGAACAGTCGCAAAAAACCGAGATAAAGGCGAAAGCCCTGATGAATGAATCGCCGCCCGATACGATGACCAATAAGACGCCGTGCCTCCCCGGAAAACAATGGCCGCAAAACCCAGACGAACGGCAACCAGACTAGACACAACAGGGTAAAAGAGGACACCCCCAACACCATAGAGGTGACCTCATGAAGAGTCTGAAATACCGCGCGCAAGCGGCGAAGAGCCAGCACTATCGCGCCTCCTGGTCATCGCGTGTTCGACGAACCCGTCCGCTCGCTTCGATTTCGACCAGCAGCTCCTGCCGACACACATCGGCCTGCACAAAACAGACGTTGAGATCCCTGCCCAAACATACCCCCAACTCACGCCGCACGGCGTCGGCATCCTCCGGTCGCCGCACGTATACGCGAAGCTGCAGATCGTTAAGCATGAAGCCCGGCCCTTGCGGCAGGCGATCGTTTGCCCAGGCGGCGTTCAGTCGGTCATTGGCTTGCGCGACGATTTCGGAGATATTCGCCAAGGTTTCCCGCGTTTGCGCCCGCACATTGCCAAGATGTCGGCTCTCGTGACCGACGATGCTGGCCGTGCCGGAAATCAGCAGTAGATACGCATCACTCAACGGCACCAACGTGGCGCGAGAGAACGTCGGGCTGCGCGGGCCATAGGTATCGGGATAATGGTAGGCGCTGACTTGTCTTGGATTTTCCAGCAGGATCGGCGCCACGCGCCCCGCAAGAAAGCCGACACAAAAGCCGCCATCGCGCATCCCCAGCGCACAGGCCGCCGGTGCGCAGCTTTCGACAGCCTGCTGGCGCGCGTCATAGGCAGCCTGGCGGCCAACATTGAACTGCCGGTAACGCTCAAGCCCTTGGTCATTGCCATGGATGTCCGCCAGAAAATTCCAGGTACGCCACAAATACGGATATCCGGCCTGATCGAGCAAACGGAACATACGTTCATAAACCGACTGACTATCCACGGCCATGTGGTTGTCTTTCCCGCCGATGGTGATTGTTCCGAACAGCACATCGTCGTCCGCACGGTACCGAATGCCCTCGAATTCCTTCGTCGCGGATACGGCCCCGCCCAGCCAAAGCTCGCCCGCCCCCGTACGATCCGTTTGCAGCACGGGCATGGGGACGGACATGAATGGCACATCGGCCATCTGGGGCGAACAATCGCTGGGCGGTTCACCAAACCAGACCACACCCAGCGCCCGCTCAAAACCGACCTCATACTGCGAAGCAGGCGCAAACCCACGACACGCCTCGGCAAAAAGGCGCGCGAAACGCAGGGCATGAGCGCTGGAGGATTCCGGGTTATTCATCAACATTCAAAAGTCACAGCCAAATATCACAACCATGGGGCAAAAGAACGACATTACGATCGATCATCTTACCTTGAATTAACACCTCATAAGGGGGCATGACCGGCATTTGCATTATCGATACGCCCCATCTTCTTGTACGGAATGGGCCACAGACACGCAAAACTTCTCCGAACCATCATGGTGTATTCTGGC
>NZ_DAIESY010000055.1:0-11246 GCF_027346185.1 Halothiobacillus sp. | reverse complement strand
GATGAAATTGCGGCTCAATTGAAGCAAGTGATCGAAACCTTCAAGGCGAAGGGCGTTTATTAATCAGGGGGCGATGTCATGGCCGTAGGCAAAGAGATTCGCACCAAGATCAAGAGCGTGCAGAACACGCGCAAGATCACCAAGGCGATGGAAATGGTCGCCGCATCCAAAATGCGGCGCGCTCAGGAAGCGATGGAAGCGACCCGGCCTTATGCCGAGAAGTTTCTTGAAGTGGTGGGTCACATCACCAACGCGCATCCTGAGTACCGCCATCCCCTAATGGTCGAACGCGACGTGAAGCGGGTACTGATGATTGTTGTCACAACCGACCGCGGTCTGTGTGGTGGTCTGAATGTTAACCTTCTCAAACAGGTGCTCCTGAAAATCAACGAATACCAGAAGAATGGTATTGAAGTGGATGTCATTCCGGTTGGCACCAAAGGCCGAGCGTTCTTCAAGCGTTACGGCGGCAATGTCCGCGCTTCGGTTGTGCACATGGGCGACAAACCCAGCTATGCCAAAATGCGCGGTGTCATCAACACTGCCATGGAGGCATTTGAGCAGGGTCAGGTTGACCGGATCGAGTTGGCGCGCAATTCCTTCGTGAATTCGATGGTGCAGCGTCCGATGGTTGAGCAGATCGCACCCTTGGTGTACCAAGAGTCGCCTGAACTCAAGCACCACTGGGATTATCTGTATGAACCAGACTCCCACGCCGTTCTCGCTGCCGTATTGAAGCGGTATATCACAGGGCAAATCGTGGCCAGTGCAATCGAGAACGTAGCCTGCGAAATGGCTGCGCGTCGGATTGCTATGAAGAACGCGACGGACAACGCCGGCGATATGATCAAGTCATTGAAGCTGGTCTACAACAAGGCCCGTCAAGCCGCGATCACGCAAGAGATTTCGGAAATCGTATCCGGTGCTGCGGCCGTTTAACCGCGCAACGGAAAGCCATTTTTATATTTGAGGGTACAGACATGAGTTCTGGAAAAATTGTCGAAATCATCGGTGCCGTCATCGATGTCGAGTTTCCGCGTGATGCGGTTCCCAAGGTCTATGACGCCATCAAGATCGAACAAACCGGTTTGATCGTTGAAGTGCAGCAGCAAATCGGCGACGGTGTCGTTCGTGGTATTGCCATGGGCTCATCAGACGGTTTGAAGCGCGGCATGACCGCCATCAACACCGGTGCACCGATTCAGGTTCCCGTGGGCAAAGGCACACTGGGCCGGATCATGGACGTTCTGGGTAACCCAATCGACAACGCAGGTGATGTTGCCTGTGACGAGAAGTGGTCCATTCACCGCAAGCCGCCCACCTTTGATGAGCAGGCGAACAGCACTGAATTGCTGGAAACCGGCATCAAGGTCATTGACTTGCTTTGCCCCTTCGCGAAGGGCGGTAAAGTGGGCCTGTTCGGTGGTGCCGGTGTGGGCAAGACCGTCAACATGATGGAATTGATCCGTAACATCGCCGTCGAGCACAGTGGTTATTCCGTATTCGCGGGTGTGGGTGAACGTACGCGTGAAGGCAACGACTTCTACCACGAGATGAAGGATGGCGGCGTTCTGGACAAGGTGGCCCTGGTGTATGGCCAGATGAACGAGCCGCCAGGAAACCGTCTGCGCGTGGCTCTGACCGGCCTGACCATGGCCGAGTTCTTCCGTGACGAAGGCCGTGACGTACTGATGTTTATCGATAACATCTACCGTTACACACTGGCCGGTACCGAAGTATCCGCTTTGTTGGGTCGTATGCCTTCTGCGGTAGGTTATCAGCCGACGTTGGCCGAAGAGATGGGCGTTCTGCAAGAGCGGATCACGTCCACCAAGACCGGTTCAATCACCTCCGTACAGGCCGTTTACGTCCCTGCGGATGACTTGACCGACCCATCTCCTGCGACCACCTTCGCTCACTTGGATGCAACCGTGGTTCTGTCGCGTGACATCGCTTCTCTGGGTATTTACCCTGCGATTGACCCGCTGGATTCCACCAGCCGTCAGCTGGACCCGCAAGTGGTTGGTGAGATGCATTATAACGTTGCGCGTTCTGTTCAGAAGACCCTGCAGCGCTACAAAGAGCTGAAAGACATCATTGCGATTCTCGGTATGGACGAATTGTCTGACGACGATAAAGCCACCGTATCCCGTGCGCGTAAGATTCAGCGTTTCATGTCTCAGCCGTTCTTCGTAGCCGAGGTATTCACGGGCGCGCCGGGCCGGTATGTCTCACTGAAAGAAACCATCCGTGCGTTCCAAGGTATCGTGGCCGGTGAGTACGATCACCTGCCAGAGCAGGCATTCTACATGGTCGGCACGATTGACGAAGCGGTTGAAAAAGCAGCGAAACTCGCCGCCAAAGCTTAATTGGAGGAGACGATATGGCTATGACCATTCGTGTTGACATCGTGAGTATGGAGAAGCCTATTTTCAGCGGCGAGGCCACGTTTGTGTCCATTCCGACTGAGGCGGGTGAAATGGGTATTACGCCCCTGCATACACAGACGTTGTCCATTCTTCGTCCTGGCGAGGTTCGCGTCCATCAACCCGATGGCAGCATTGCGCGTTATTTTGTCGGTTTCGGCGTGCTTGAAGTTCAGCCGATGGTGGTCAGCATCATTGCTGACTGGGCACTGACGGAAGCCGATGCGCACGGTATCGACGCGGCCGAGCTGGAGGCGAAGCTGGCGGAAGAAGCCGAGTATATTCATGATTATGAGCAGCGTGGTCAACTTGACTTCACGTCTGCGCAGTCGATCATGATCGAAGCATCGGAACGACTCAAATGGGTGCGTTCCATGCGAGGCTTGGGCAGCGGACGTCACTAACGACCAATTGCTCATTGTGAATCTCGTGCGGAAGCCCCGTAAATAATTCGCAATTTGATAAAGGAGCCCGGACATTCGTCTTGGCTCCTTTTTTTTTCGCTTCCCTTTGTTGAGGTGTTTATGACTACCCAATCCCTGCACATCGTTGTTCTGGCGGCTGGAAAGGGCACACGTATGCGGTCCGCCAAGCCCAAGGTTCTGCACCCGTTGGCCGGCCGGTCGATGCTGGATCGTGTGCTCGATGTAGCCGAATCATTGAAACCTGCGTCATTGCGTGTTGTGATCGGCTATGGTGCAGACCAGATTCGCCAGCACTGTTCGCGCCCGGACGTTTCCTGGGTGGATCAGACAGAACAACATGGCACGGGGCATGCGGTGGCCCATGCGGTTGCGGATATTCAGGGTCAGCCCGAAGATCGCGTCTTGGTGTTGTACGGTGATGTCCCTTTGCTTGATGCCGAAGTGCTTTCGTCTCTTCTGAGTTCCGCCCGCTCCGCTGACCTCGCGGTGCTGACCACAGAACTGGATAATCCCGGTGGCTACGGTCGGATTATCCGTGATCACGAACATCGCATGATCGCCATCCGTGAAGAACGCGATGCCAGTGCAGACGAAAAGAAAATCACCGAGATCAATACCGGCATGCTGGTCGCCAGCCTGGGTGCCTTGCGCACATGGTTGCCGAAGCTTCAACCACACAATGCTCAGGGCGAACTCTACCTGACCGATATCGTGCAAATGGCAGCAGAAGAGGGAAAATCCATCGCAACCCACCTTGCTCCCGATCCGTTGCGGGTCGCGGGCGTGAATGACCGTTGGGCGCTGGCTCAAATGGAGCGCGCCTGGCAGCTTCGTCAAGCGCAGGCACTGGCCATGTCGGGGACGACGATTGTCGATCCTGCACGGATTGATATCCGTGGCGAAGTCATCTGTGGCATGGACTGCCAGATCGATATCAATGTCGTCTTCGATGGGCAGGTGCGCATGGGCGACAACGTCGTCATCGAACCCAATTGCATATTGCGCAATGTCACCTTGGGCAACGGGGTACGTGTTCGTGCCTTCAGCCATCTGGAGGGTGCGACTCTGGGTGAAGGCGTTGAGGTCGGCCCCTATGCACGACTTCGGCCCGGCGCCGAATTGGCGGAACACAGCAAGATCGGTAACTTCGTTGAAGTCAAAGCCAGCCGCATCGGAGCCGGTTCCAAAGTCAACCACCTCTCATATATCGGCGATACCGTGATGGGTGCGGACTGCAATATCGGCGCGGGCACCATCACCTGTAACTACGATGGGGCCAATAAGCATCAAACGGTTATAGGGAATCATGTATTCGTCGGCTCCAGTAGCCAGCTTGTCGCCCCGGTTCATTTGGGCGATGAGGCCACCGTCGGCGCGGGTTCAACCATCACTCAGGATGTGCCGTCGGGCCATCTTGCCGTGGCGCGATCCCGCCAGGTGATGAAGAGCGGCTGGCAGCGCCCCAGGAAGAAACCCAAGGCCGAATAAAGTCTTAGCGTAGATTGGTCAGTCAGGCAGGAAGCGCAGCAGCACATCGTTCAAATAGCGTGTGCCGCGTGGCGTCGGGGCGATGCGGGTGATGTCCCAGCTAATCAGCTCTTCTTTTTCGAGTTGGTGCAGCGTATCGCTGATGACCTTGATGGGTAAGCCGGTACGTGCCGCAAACAGCGGTACATCAAAGCCATCGGTCAGGCGCAGCGCATTGAGCATGAATTCAAACGGCAGCTCATCGGCCGGAATGCTGTGGGCGGTGATGGCTTGCTCCGTGCCTGCTTTGGTCAGGTATTCATTCGGATGGCGCACACGCTCCCGGCGCTCGATGCGGTTTTCAGCGGCCAGCGTGATCTTGCCGTGCGCGCCCGCGCCGATGCCCAGATAATCGCCAAATTCCCAGTAGTTGCGGTTGTGCTGGCATTGATGGTTGTCGCGTGCGTAGGCGGACACTTCATACTGAACTAACCCCGCCTCATGCAGGGCGGCCAAACCCTGCGCCTGCATTCGATCCATGGTCTCGTCATCGGGGAGAACGGGCGGGTGGGCCGCGAACGGCGTGTTCGGTTCCAGTGTAAGTTGGTACCAGGACAGATGCGGCGGCTGCAAACTGATGGCGGTGTGCAGATCCGCTAATGCTTCCTCGGCCGATTGTTCCGGCAGGCCATGCATCAGATCGATATTGAAACTGTCGAACCCGGCATCATGGGCGGCCTCGATGGCACGGAAGGCGGCCTTGGCATCATGAATGCGTCCCAGCTTTTTCAGGTGCCGTTCATTGAAACTCTGAACGCCGATGGAGACGCGCGTGATGCCAATGGCGCGGTAATCGGCCAGATGCCCGGCCATCTCCGTGCCCGGATTGACTTCCATGGTCATTTCACGGCAAAAACGCAAATCGAGCAGCGCACGCAAGCCGGACATCAAGCGATCAATCGCTTCCGGGCTGAACAGACTCGGCGTTCCACCGCCCATGAACATGGTTTCGATCGGACGCCCCCAGATCAGCGGCAGCTCACGTTCCAAATCGCGCAACAGGGCATCTATGTAATCGCGTTCCGGTACGGCGTTCCCTTTGAGTCCATGCGAATTGAAGTCACAGTAAGGGCATTTTTCCACGCACCAGGGCAGGTGGACATAGAGCGCCAGCGGCGGATTTTCGGTGAATTGCAGCAGTTGCATTAGAAGCGTGTATTTCCCAGTTGCCGCATGAGATCGGTCAGTGCACGGGCGCGATGGCTGATACGGTTTTTGATTCCCGACGACAGTTCGGCCGCCGCACAGTTGTGTTCGGGCACATAAAACAGCGGATCGTAACCAAATCCTTCCGTTCCTCGGGGCGCATCCAGAATTTCACCGGGCCAGAATCCCTCGGCTGTCATCGGGGCCGCGTCTTCGGCCGAGCGCAGCATGGCCAGCGCGCACACGAAGCGAGCGGTTCGATCCGCTTGCGGATATTTCACCAGTTCGTTCAGCAACCGCGTGTTGTTGGCGGCATCGTCAGCTTCAGGGCCGGCATAACGGGCCGAATAAATACCGGGTGCCCCACCCAGAGCCGTAACCTCAAGACCAGAATCATCGGCAATTACGGGTAATCCGGTCAACGCCGTGGCCGCACGCGCCTTGATCAGCGCATTTGCCAGAAAGGTATCGCCATTTTCCTCTGGCGGTTCGCCACCCCAGTCCCCGAGCGGAGCGAACGCAATATCGGCCAAGGCCGGGAAATCCGGAATCATGGCTGTTCGCATGGCTTCGAATTCACGTAACTTGCCCAGATTGTGCGTGGCGATAACCAGCGTCGTTGTCATAGGTTCCTGCTTGCTAGAAACGGATAAAACAGCCGCAATTATAGGTGAAAACGACCGGAGGCACTGGCTTTGGTCGAAAACGCAGGAGAGAGAAATAGTGCGCCTGCTTATGGGCAGCATCGAAATAAGTCGGACGCACTTGGTAATCCCAGCATTTTTAGCCCAGTAAGGTATGCGTGGCCGTCCTTTCTATAGGGGACAAAAAAGCCCCGAGATTGTCGGGGCTTTATCTTGTGCACACTGAGAAGGAGGTTACGCTGCGTTAACCAGCGTAGCCATCAAATCGTGAATGTCGGTTGCCTTGGGCTTGATGAGCCAGAACTTCGGCAGGAATAGTTCGAAGTATTCCAGAATTTCTGCCGCCCGCGCGCTGCCGGTTTTGGACAGATGGGTTTCTAGCGTGCTGCGCAGGTGCTGGCGATGACTTTCCAGTTCTGCCGCTTGCAGACGATTGATGTCGATCAGCTCATGGTTGTAGCGGTCAACGAAATCATTTTCCTCATCTAAGATATAGGCAAAACCGCCGGTCATGCCCGCGCCGAAATTAACGCCGGTGCGGCCGAGAATGGTAACGATGCCACCGGTCATGTATTCGCAACCGTGGTCTCCGCAACCTTCGATGACGGCAACGGCGCCGGAATTGCGAACAGCGAAGCGCTCACCCGCCTGGCCCGCGGCGTAGAGTTGCCCACCCGTGGCGCCGTACAGGCAGGTGTTGCCGATAATGGGCGTTTCGAAGGCGGTAAATGTGCTGTTTTTGGGTGGGTAAATTACGATCTCACCACTGGCCATGCCTTTACCAACGTAATCGTTGGCATCGCCTTCGAGCGTCAGGTGCAAACCACCAGCGTTCCACACACCAAAGCTCTGGCCGGCGATACCGGTGAATTTGAGATGGATCGGGGCATCCACCATGCCAAGGTTGCCGTAGCGTTTGGCAATTTCGCCGGAGACGCGGGCACCAATGGAGCGATTGATGTTCTTGATGTTGAAATTGAACTCACCACCGGTTTTGGCTTCAATTGCGGGCAGAATCTGCCGAACAATTTCTTCCGCCAGTTCGCCTTGGTCATGGGGCGCGTTGTGCGGTGATACGCAGCATGCAGGGGCATCGCTAATCAGGCCGCCATCGGAAATCAGTGCATCCAGATTGAGGTTGGCCTGCTTTGCAGTTTGCGGTTTGCGTTGCTTCAGGAGGTCGGTACGGCTGATGAGTTCATCGATTGAGCGTACACCCAATTGCGCGAGCAGCTCACGAACTTCCATCGCGATAAAGCGGAAGTAGTTCATGACCTTCTCAACGTTGCCCTTGAAGTGGTCGAGGCGCAAGACCTTGTTTTGGGTGGCTACACCGGTCGCACAGTTGTTGAGATGGCAGATGCGCAGGTATTTGCACCCCAGCGCGATCATCGGGCCGGTGCCGAAACCGAAACTCTCAGCGCCCAGAATGGCAGCCTTGATCACATCGAGGCCAGTTTTCAGGCCGCCGTCGGTTTGCAGGCGAACCTTGTCGCGCAGATCGTTGGCACGCAGGGTCTGATGCGCTTCTGCCAGCCCCAATTCCCACGGTGAACCGGCATATTTCACCGAGGTGAGCGGGCTGGCGCCGGTACCGCCGTCGTAGCCGGAAATCGTGATCAGATCAGCGTAGGCCTTGGCGACACCGGCGGCAATGGTGCCTACCCCCGGCTCGGAGACGAGCTTGACCGAAACGAGGGCTTCGGGGTTGATCTGTTTCAAATCGAAAATCAGCTGGGCCAGATCTTCGATGGAGTAAATGTCGTGGTGCGGCGGTGGGGAGATCAGTGCAACGCCGGGACGGGCATAGCGCAGGCGTCCGATGAACGCATCGACTTTATGGCCGGGCAGCTGCCCACCCTCGCCGGGTTTGGCACCTTGCGCAATCTTGATTTGCAGCACTTCGGCATTGACGAGGTAATGTGGGGTGACGCCAAACCGCCCCGAGGCGATCTGCTTGATCTTGCTCATCTTGGCCGTGCCGAAGCGCGCGGGATCTTCGCCGCCCTCCCCCGAATTGGAACGGGCGCCCAGCCGGTTCATGGCTTCTGCCAGCGTTTCATGGGCCTCGGGCGACAGTGCACCGAGGCTCATGCCCGCCGAGTCGAAGCGGCGGATGATGGATTCGAGTGATTCGACCTCATCGATCGGGATCGGCTGGGTATCGTGTGCTAAATCGAACAGGTCACGCAAGGTGGCGATTGGGCGGTGGTTCACATGGGCCGAATATTGCTGCCACAGCGAGAAATTCCCGGTGTTGACTGCCTGTTGCAAGGTTTGCACCACATCCGGGTTGTAGGCGTGGTACTCGCCACCGTCAATATATTTGAGCAGGCCACCCTGACGTGGCTGCTTGCTCTTGAGTGAGGCCTCACGGTGCAGGATTTTCTGGTCGGCCTCGAGATCGACAAACCGGGCGCCTTCAATCCGGCTGGTACTGTCCTTGAAGCAGAGGTTGACCACTTCGCTCGCAAGACCAATGATTTCGAACAACTGAGCGCCTCGATAGCTGGCCACGGTTGAAATCCCCATCTTGGAGAGGATTTTTTTGAGGCCCTTACCCATGCCCTTGACGAAGTTGCTGGTGAGTTTTTCGCTGGTATCAGCCGAAATTTGCTTCGTTTGCCGCATGTTTTCGATGGCTTCGAAGGCGAGATACGGATAAATAGCGGTGGCACCATAACCCAACAGAACCGCACAGTGGTGTGGATCCCGCGCGGTGGCTGTTTCGATCACAAGGTTCGCATCGGTGCGCAGACCCTCACGAATCAGGCGGTGGTGAATCGCACCGGTAGCCAGCAGGGCGTGAATCGGCAGACGATCGGCGCTGATGCCACGATCGGACAATACGATAATGACCTTGCCCGTGCGAACCTGTGCGACCGCTTCGTCGCAGATCCGCCGAATGGCCGATTGCAGGCCTTCGTTGAGCGGGTAGTTCAGGTCGATGCGGCAAGACGCAAAGTCCGGATCGGTTTGCGCCAGCAGTGCCTGGAACTTGGTTTCGCTCAAGATTGGCGTTTCCAGTTGCAGGCGATGCGCATGCTCGGGTGTTTCCGCGAAGATGTTGCGTTCGCGCCCGATCAGCGTTTCGAGCGACATAACGATGGCTTCGCGCAGCGGATCGATCGGTGGGTTGGTCACCTGTGCGAATTGCTGGCGGAAATAATCATAAAGCGAGCGCTGGGTCTGTGAGAGGACGGCCATCGGCGCATCGTCACCCATCGAGCCGATGGCTTCCTGGCCATCTTCCGCCATGACGCGGATGATCTGATCGCGTTCCTCGAAGCTGAGCAGGAACTCTTTTTCGTATTGGTTCAATGTGTCGGTATCGAAGGGCTGGCTGGTGAGTTGGCCTTCGTCCAGCGCACTGGCAAGCCGCATGGCATGGGCCTTGAGCCAGGCGCGGTAGGGCTGGCGGCCTTTCATGAGGTGGTCGATGGCCTCAGGTGCCAGCAATTCTCCTTTGGACGTGTCGACAGCGACGATCTGGCCAGGGCGAACACGTCCCTTTTTCACGACATCGGAGGGATCGTAATCCCAGACGCCGATCTCAGAGGCGAGCGTGATGTGACGGTCTTTGGTGATGACCCAGCGGGCTGGGCGCAGGCCGTTACGATCCATGGCGCAGGCGACGGTCTGGCCGTCGGTCATCACGATACCGGCCGGGCCATCCCAGGGTTCGAGGTGCATGGAGTTGAATTCGTAGAACGCACGCAGATCGGCATCCATGTGCTCCACATTCTGCCAGGCGGGCGGCACGATCATGCGCATGGCGCGCAGCATGTCCACGCCACCGGCCAGCAGGGCTTCGAGCATGTTGTCCATGGACGAGGAGTCTGAGCCGGTCGTGTTGACCAGCGGGGTGACAAGGCTCATGTCCGGAATCAGAGGCGTTTCGAATTTGGTCGAACGGGCCAGTGCCCAGTTACGGTTGCCCCGAATGGTGTTGATTTCACCGTTGTGCGCCAGGTAGCGGAACGGTTGTGCCAAACGCCATTCCGGGAAGGTGTTGGTGGAGAAACGCTGGTGGAAGACGCACTGGGATGAGGTGAGCGCGCTGTCCTTGAGGTCGAGATAAAAACCGGCGAGATCGTCGGGCATCATCAGCCCCTTGTAGGAAATCACCTGAGCCGACATCGATGGCATGTAGAACACCGGATCGTCGGCCAGACGTTTTTCGGCTACGCGGCGGGCGATGTACAGACGCGTATCGAATTCGCGCGCGGTCAGATTTGCCGACGCATTGACGAAAACATGCAGTACATCCGGGCGCTTGGATTCAGAGATGGTGCCGAGCACGGAGGGATCGACGGGCACATCGCGCCAACCGGCGACCGTCAGGCCCTGTGCCGCGAGAGTTTCGCCCAATGTGGCTTTGACTGTATTTGCAGATAACGCATCACGGCCGACAAAGACCACGCCGACGGCGTACTGATCGGCCAGCGCAAACCCCAGTTTATCGGCCTGTGCACGGAAAAAGGCATCGGGTTTTTTCAGCAGAATGCCGCAACCGTCGCCTGATTTGCCGTCGGCAGAAATACCGCCGCGATGCGTCATGCGCGCCAGTGCTTCGATGGCGGTGGATACCAGTGTATGGCTGGGCTGGTCGTCCATATGGGCGATCAGGCCAAAACCGCAGTTGTCCTTTTCGAAACTCGGGTGATACAAACCAGCGGTTGGGGCGCGATTCATCAGGCTATAACCTCTTCTCATTCTTAAAATACAGACCCGAAACCCATGTTCAAGGGTGCTCTCCCAAGCTTGGGGCGGGCGGTGCAGCGGATCAAGCAAAGGCCTGAAGGGCCGGTAAGTGAAAGCACCGGATCCGTCCGTTGCTCTTCTTTCTATCGAAATATAGCATCTACCGTGTTTCACGGACAAAATGGGGCCAAATTTTAACGATATGAGACGAGGCTGGCAAATTTACGCCAGCCTGTGTTAGCCCAAAGCCGTAATGTCCCCTTTGTCCAATTCTAAAATGTCCCCTTTTGATTTCGGGAGGGGTGATGGCAGAGGAGCATATTACGATGAGTTACCAAGAGGTCGACCGACTGGGGGTGATCCAGCAGGTGGTA
>NZ_DAIESY010000021.1:0-12645 GCF_027346185.1 Halothiobacillus sp. | reverse complement strand
GAGCGGTCGACGACATCCACGCCGCCATCTCCGAACAGAGCGCGGCGGCACGCGAGGTCGCCGCCCGGGTGGAGCGCATCGCCCAGATGGCCGAGAGCAACTCCAGCGCCAGCCAGCAGACCAGCCAGACCGCCGAAAACGTGTCGCGCATGGCCAACGGCCTGAACGAGCTGGTGGCCGGCTTCCGGGTCTGAAACGGCGGCCAACGCCGCGGTTTTGCGGAGTATTTCCCAGGAAAGCCCGGGGCGCGGTAAAATCGCGCCTCTGATTTTTCCGGGCTTTTTACACCACCATGTTCTCCGCCGACCACACCATCCAAAAAACCGATCCCGAACTGTGGGCCGCCATCCAGGGCGAGGCCAAGCGTCAGGAAGACCACATCGAGCTGATTGCCTCGGAGAACTACACCAGCCCGGCGGTCATGGAAGCCCAGGGTTCGGTGCTGACCAACAAGTATGCTGAAGGTTATCCAGGCAAGCGCTACTATGGTGGTTGTGAATACGTCGATGTGGCCGAGCAATTGGCGATCGATCGCGCGAAGGAGCTGTTCGGTGCAGATTATGCCAACGTTCAGCCGCACTCCGGCTCACAGGCCAACGCCGCTGTCTTCATGGCGCTGATCAATCCCGGTGACACGATTCTCGGCATGAGTCTGGCGCATGGCGGTCACCTGACCCACGGTTCGAAGGTGAATTTTTCCGGCAAGATCTACAACGCCGTTCAATATGGCATCGATGATCAAGGCTATATCGACTACGCCGAAGTCGAGTCACTGACGCGTGAACATAAGCCAAAATTGATTGTGGCCGGTTTTTCCGCGTACTCCCGCGTGATTGATTGGTCCCGCTTCCGTGCGATTGCCGATGAAGTGGGGGCCTATCTCGTCGTTGACATGGCACACGTAGCCGGTCTGGTCGCGGCGGGTATTTATCCCAGCCCTGTCCAGATCGCCGATGTCACTACCTCGACCACGCATAAAACCCTGCGCGGCCCCCGCGGTGGCATCATTCTGGCGAAAGCCAACCCAGAGGTGGAAAAGAAACTCAATTCCCTGGTCTTCCCCGGCACACAGGGTGGCCCCTTGATGCATGTGATCGCCGCCAAGGCCGTGGCGTTCAAGGAAGCCCTTGAGCCTTCGTTCAAAACTTACCAGCAGCAGGTTGTTGATAATTCGCGCGCGATGGCCAAGGTATTCGTTGAGCGCGGCCTGGATGTGGTTTCTGGCGGTACAGACAATCATCTGTTTCTCGTTAGCCTGGTGAAAAAGGGTCTGACCGGTAAGGCCGTCGACGCGGCCCTTGGGCAGGCGCACATCACCGTCAACAAGAACGCCGTGCCCAATGATCCGCAGTCACCCTTCGTGACCTCCGGTATCCGTGTCGGTACGGCTGCCATCACGACACGCGGTTTCGGCATTCAGGAAGCAACCGAATTGGCGGGTTGGATGTGTGATGTGATCGACGGGATTGACGATGCAGCCGTCATTGCCGAAGTGCGTGGCAAGGTTACTGCATTGTGCCGTCGCTTTCCGGTCTACGGTAAGTAAGCAGCACCGGGGTATTGATCTGTGCAGTGCATTGCGTGCGGGCATCCCAACACCCATGTGATTGACTCGCGCATGGTCGAGGGTGGAGCGTCCATCCGTCGCCGTCGGGAATGTCTTGCCTGCAAGCAACGCTTCACCACCTACGAAACCGCCGACATTCGCTTGCCGCGCATCGTGAAAAGTAACGGTGCCCGGCAGTCGTTCAATGAAGAAAAGCTTCGTTCGGGCATGATGCGCGCGCTCGAAAAGCGTCCGGTTGCCACCAGCCGAATCGATGATGAAATCGATCAGATCAAGAAAACCCTGCAAGCCACAGGCGCAAAGGAAGTGACGGCGCGTAAGATCGGCGATCTGGTCATGCAGGCATTGCGGCGACTCGATCAGGTGGCCTATATCCGCTTTGCTTCGGTATACCTGAGCTTCGACAACGTGGAGGCCTTCCGCGCGGCGATCGAGGGCCTTAATCAGGATTCACTCGGTCAAGAAAGTCTGAGTACGAAATCAGAAAAAGTGGATGACGCGACCAAGGGTGATCCCGATGCCGGCTGAGTTTGTGCAGGCAGGCTTTTCGCCGGATGACACTCGCTGGATGCGCGAAGCCCTGGCTCTGGCCGAGCGCGGCATCACGTCGACGCAGCCTAATCCACGGGTGGGTTGCGTCATCGTTCAGGCGGGTGAAGTTGTCGGTCGAGGTTTCCATGCGCGCGCAGGGGCCCCCCATGCCGAGGTGTTCGCCTTGCAGGAGGCGGGCAAACGCGCCAATGGGGCAACCGCCTATGTCACGCTCGAACCCTGTGCGCATGTGGGCAGAACACCCGCTTGCGCACCGCAACTTGCCGCTGCCGGGGTTCGCCGTGTGGTCACCGCCATGACCGATCCCGATCCGCGAGTGGCGGGGGAAGGGCATGCCATCCTGCGTGCAGCGGGTGTGCAGGTTGAGTCTGGCTTGCTTGAATCCGAGGCGCGTTGGCTTAATCGCGGGTTTTTATCCCGTATCGAGCGCGGACGTCCCTGGGTCACGGTCAAGATTGCCCAGTCGCTCGATGGGCGCACGGCACTTGCCAATGGCGAAAGCCGCTGGATTACGGGCGAGGCGGCCCGGCGCGATGTGCAGTTTCTGCGCGCGCGCCACGCTGCGATTCTGACCGGTGTGGACACCGTGCTCACCGATGATGCGCGCCTGAATGTACGTTTGTCGCCCGAAGATCTCGCGATTGACGGCGCGGTGCGACAACCTTTGCGCGTTGTGCTCGATAGTGGCTTGCGCCTGCCGCCGTTCGCACCGATTTTCGATGTGCCAGGCGACGTGCGTATCTACACACGCGATGTGGATGCGGGTATCCATCACGATGGTTTGACCGCGCGGGGCGTTCAACTGGTGGCAGCGCCTCAGGCCGATTCCGGTCTGGATCTTGCGTTCATCCTGCGTGATCTGGCGCAGCAGGGCATCAGTGAGGTCTTGGTCGAATCAGGGCCAAAACTGGCGGGTGCCTTTGTCGACCAAGGCTGGGTGGATGAGTTGATCATCTATCAGGCGCCCATCTTGCTGGGGCACAAGGCCCAACCCTGTCTTGCCTTACCGTCACCGGATCGGCTCGATGGTGCGCCGCGTTGGCAGATTCGGGACACCCTGACGGTGGGGCATGATCTTCGCATCACGCTGGTGCCACTCGCTGATTCATCCGGTGCTACTGGATGATGTGCTGAACAATCGCCATGGGTTTGCGATATGAGTCTGCGATATAGGAATGTATTGCACGCCCAGTCCAACAGGCTCCTGGAAAATCATCTTTGAAAAACCTTATCTCCGGAGGAAGGCCATGTTTACCGGCATTATTCAGTCTGTTGGTTCAATGCGGACCATGACGCCCAAGGGTGGTGATATCCAGTTGACTATCGATGCGGGCAAGCTGGATATGAACAAGGTCGCCCCGGGTGACAGCATCGCGGTCAACGGTGTGTGTCTGACCGTCACGGCTTTTGACGCGCACAGTTTTACCGTGGATTGTTCGCGCGAGACGCTGAAACTCACCACGCTCGGTCATCTGAAACCGGGTTCGCCGGTGAATCTTGAAACGGCACTGACCTTGTCCACGCCGTTGGGCGGGCATTTGGTGAGTGGGCATGTCGATGGTCTGGCCGAAGTGGAATCGCGCAGCGAAGAGGCGCGTGCGACCAGTTTCTGGCTGCGGGCGCCCGATGATTTATCGAAGTACATCGCAAAAAAAGGATCGGTGACCATCGATGGCGTCAGCCTGACCGTCAACGATGTGGATGGTTCACGGTTTCGCCTGACCATCATCCCGCACACGCTGGCACAGACCATCATGGGGCAGTACCGCGTGGGGAGTCAGGTGAATATCGAAATCGATGTGGTGGCGCGTTATCTCGAACGATTGCTGGCAGGGCAGGCGAGTTCAGCCAAACATCCCTACGCCGACTACATGGGCTCTCCTTATTCGGCTGGTTGAGCCGCGATTTTTGCCGAGAGTAACGGGTTTTCAAGCGATCAGGCGTCGTCAAATGCTAGAATTCATCCCTTGACCCAAACATATAAGAGCCCGATCTAAATGAGCTTCAGTTCAATCGATGAAATTCTGGAAGACCTCGCTGCAGGGCGTATGGTCATCATTGTTGATGATGAAGATCGCGAGAATGAAGGTGATCTGCTCATGCTGGCAGAGAAGGTGCGGCCAGAAGACATCAACTTCATGGCCCGTTTCGGGCGCGGGTTGATTTGCCTGACCTTGACGGAAGCGCGTTGCGCTCAACTCAAGCTGCCCTTGATGGTCTCGCAGAACCGCGAGCAGTTCTCGACGGCGTTCACGGTATCCATCGAGGCGGCTCATGGGGTAACTACCGGGATTTCCGCTCAGGATCGCGCACGGACGGTACAGGCCGCCGTGGTGAAGGATGCAAAGCCCACCGATATCGTGCAGCCGGGTCATGTTTTTCCTTTGATGGCCCGGGCAGGCGGCGTGCTGACTCGAGCTGGGCACACCGAAGCGGGTGTAGATCTGGCTCGATTGGCAGGTGCCCAGGAGCCCGCGGCGGTGATTGTTGAAATCCTCAACGAGGATGGCAGCATGGCGCGCCGGCCTGATCTTGAGATCTTCGCCCAGACCCATGGGCTCAAGATCGGCTCGATCGAGGATTTGATCCGCTATCGCATGAAGCATGAACGTTCCATCGAGCGGGTGGCCGAATCCGAGATCGAAACGCGCTGGGGGACGTTCCGATTGGTTAGCTACAAGGACCACAGCACGGGGCAAACGCACCTTGCGATGGTTCGGGGCAAGCCCTCGCCAGATACGCCCATCGCGGTCCGGGTGCATGTGCACCAACCGGTTTGCGACTTGCTTGAACCCCTGGGTTCGGATTGCGGTTGGCCCCTGTCCGATGTCATGGCACGGCTGGGGCAGATGGGCGAAGGGGTCGCCATTATCCTGCGCCCTATGATTGACGAAGACGACGTGCTCCAGCAGCTTCGCCACTGGCAAACCGGCGAAATGCCGACGACTCCCGCCAAGGATCATGTCCGAACCTACGGCGTGGGTGCACAAATTCTGAAAGATTTGGGCGTTCAGCGCATGCGCGTGATGAGTGCCCCCAAACGCTTCCATGCCTTGGCGGGTTATGGTCTGGAAGTCGTGGATTACATTTATGATGAAGTCGCCCAGGCGACTGCCGAAATGGCAAAATAACAAATTGATCGTGGGAGCAAAAGAATGAGTATGGCCGGAATTAAGATAATTGAAGGCGGACTGACCGCCACTGGCGAGGCGCGTTACGCCATTCTGTCCACACGATGGAATGCCTTCATTGTGGATCGTCTGGTCGAAGGCGCTATCGATACCCTCAAGCGTTCGGGTGTGCCGACTGACGCCATCACTCTGATCAAGGTGCCGGGTGCATACGAGCTCCCCTTGGTTGCCCAACGCGCCGCGGCCAGTGAACGTTTTGATGCAATCATTTGTCTAGGTGCGGTGATCCGGGGATCCACAGCGCATTTCGATTACGTTGCCGGCGAAGCGGCCAAAGGTATTGCCGCTGTGGCCATGGACTTCGACTTGCCCGTCATCTTTGGTGTATTGACGACCGACACCATCGAGCAATCGATTGAGCGTGCCGGCACCAAAGCAGGCAACAAAGGCAGCGAAGCCGCCGCCACGGCCATTGAGATGGTCAATCTTGTCAAGCAACTGGATCATATCGAGTGACTAAACTCTCTGAATTCCCCTGGGAACAATCGAAGGCGTCCTTAGCTGATTCTGTAGGTGCTTGTGATCCCGTATCCGATGATGCGGCGCAGGAAGAGGCAGTACCTGCCATGTCGAAATCCAGGTCGAAATCCAGATCAAGCCACCCGCCCCGCAAGCCATCGCCGAAGAAGCGCTGGCGCTGGGCTCGCGAGCGGGCTGTTCAAGCGTTGTATCAACAAATCCTGAACCATACACCCGTCGATTTGCTGGATGCGCAGTTCATGGAGGATGCCTTCATGCTCAAGGTCGATCTGGAACTGTTCCGTAGAATCGTACGCGGTGTGTCGGCGAACGAGGAATCGCTTGACGAGGCCTACTCACCCTTGCTGGATCGCCCGCTTGCGGAAATCGATCCGATCGAGCAGGCGATCTTGCGTCTTGGCGCGTTCGAATTGATTCACACGCCGGAAATCCCGCGTGCGGTGGCCATCAATGAAGCGGTGGAAATGGCCAAGCTGTACGGCGCAACGGATAGCCACAAATACATCAATGGCGTACTGGATAGGTTGGCGGACCGGGTGCGCACTGCCGAGCCACGCGCATAATTTTAAATCAATCGTTCTTCAATGCGCGCAAAATGCCGCATTCGCGTATCGAACGGCCGCGGGCATCGCATTGCAAACTCAGTGCGCGCAATTGCATTTCCAGCGACTGCAAGGCCAGAATGCGTGCATGCACGGCTTCGAGGTGCTTTGACAGCAAATGATCGATGCGGCGGCAATCGTCCGCTGGATTACGCTGCGCCTGCTGCAAGCTGGCGATGTCGTCCAGCGACATATCCAGTGCTCGGCAATGACGGATAAAAGCCAATTCGCCCAAGTGCCACTTGTCATACAACCGATACCCCTGCGCCGTCCGTGCGGGTGGTGACAACAAGCCGAGTTTTTCGTAATAACGCAGGGTTTCGACCGTTAAACCGGTCTGTTTTGCGACCCCGCCTATCCGCCACTGTTTCATGACATTCTGCCCCACTTGACTCTGAAGCCGCTTCAGGGTTTTTACTGCATCCCTCATTAAACCACAAGAGGAAAAAGCATGGCTGGTTGTTGCCACTCTGATTCTTGCCAACTGCCACCACCGAAAGAAGGGCCATTTCGGCGCGCATTATGGATTGCGCTCGTGGTGAATTTGGCCATGTTTCTGATCGAGATCGTGGGCGGATTGCAAGCGCATTCGGTTTCCCTATTGGCCGATTCCGTGGACTTTGCCAGCGATGCGGCGAACTATGGCATTTCCTTGGCCGTATTGTCGCTGGGGGCATTATGGCGTTCTCGCGCTGCGTGGGTGAAAGGCACGTCGATGCTGTTGTTTGGGGTGTTCATCGCCGGTCATGCCGTTTGGTCGGCTGCGTGGGGCATCACACCAGAACCCATTGTCATGGGGGCGATTGCCTTGCTTGCGCTGTTGAGCAATGGCGGCGTTGCGGTGATGCTGTATGTCTTTCGTAATGGTGACGCGAACAGCCGCTCAGTCTGGCTGTGCAGCCGCAATGATGCCTTGGGCAACATAGCCGTTTTGCTTGCGGCACTGGGTGTTTTCGGCACCGACAGCCGATGGCCGGATTTGATTGTGGCGCTGATCATGTCATGGCTGGCGATTTCCGCCGGTTGGAGCATTGTTCGCCAGGCACGTAGTGAACTTCGTCTGGCGTCAACTCAGTCGCCAATCAAGGTACCAGCCGAGGATAAAGCGGCGTCCTGAATTGATCATTTCTTTTTGCGCATTAAGCGCGTTAGAAAATCAGGGCCAGAAGTACCAGAGCACCAGCGCGCCGAAGAGAATCCGGTAATAGGCAAAGCCTTTGAAGGTGTGTTTGCTGATGTAGTGCAGCAGCATGTTCACAAACACCAGGCCGGAAATGAATGCGGCAATGAACCCGATGATCATCATGTGGATGTCTTCGGGATGCAGCAGGTGCATGTGTTTGATCAGGTCGAACAGCGTGGCGGCGAGCATGGTCGGGATGGCCAGGAAAAATGAGAACTCGGTCGCCGTGGTCCGCGACAGGCCGAACATCATGCCGCCCATGATGGTCGAGCCGGAACGGGACGTGCCCGGAATCAGCGCAAAGCACTGCGCCACGCCGACTTTGAGTGCATCTTTCCAGCTCATGTCATCGACATGGTGGATACGCGGCGCGGGCGCGAACCGTTCGACCAGTAAAATAATGAACCCGCCGATAATCAAGGCAACGGCCACAAACAGCGGGTTGAACAGATGCGCTTTGATGTAGCTGTGCGTTGCCAGCCCGATAATGACGGCGGGGATGAAGGCCACAATCAGATTCAGGGTGAATTTTTGTGCGCTGCGCTCACGCGGCAGGCCCACCAGCACGGTTGTCAGTTTTTGCCGATAAAACCACATCACCGCCAGAATCGCGCCCAGCTGGATGAAAATCTCGAATACCTTGGCGCCATCGCCCGTATAACCCAGAAAATCCGCGGCAATGATCAAATGGCCGGTGGATGAAATCGGCAAGAATTCTGTGGCACCTTCAACCAGACCAAGAACGGCGGCGGTGAGCCAGTCGGGCAACATCATGTTAGACACCTCAACAATAGGCAGGCAAAACAAGCCCGGTAGCTTATCCTAAATCGGTTGATTGAGGCAGGCGGCTTAGGATTACCATTTCGTCATCCTCATCGGGTTCGGCGACTATAGGGTTCAAGCCTGTAATGCCGTGATATGCGCGGCCACGCTGCGGGCCAGCGCGTGCGGTTCATAGCCTCCTTCCAGCAAGGAGATGATTCTGCCTTGGGCATGGCGGTCGGCGATGTGTACCAATTCATGTGTCAGCCATTCATAGTCGGCTTCAACCAGCCCCCAACCGCCCATATCATCGAGCAGGTGACCGTCAAAGCCTGCCGAGATGACAATCAGTTGGGGTGCGAAGGCATCGAGTCGGTCGAACCAAGCCGCTGATACGCCGCTGCGCCAGGTGTCGCCCCGGGTACCTTGAGGCAAAGGAACAGGCAGGCAGTTGTCGCCAGAGGGCGGGACGCCGCTATACGGGTAGAACGGGTGCTGAAAGCTCGAACAGAACAGGATGCGTTCGTCGCCCGCCACGATATCTTCCGTGCCATCACCGTGGTGAACATCGAAATCAACAATGGCCACCCGGTCGAGTCCAGTATTTGCCAGTGCGTGACAGCAGGCGATAGCCGCATTGTTGAACAGGCAGAATCCGGCTGCTTTGTGTTTTCCTGCATGATGCCCCGGTGGACGGATGGCGCAGAAGGCGCGTCGGTTCGGCTGGGCCATGACCCAGTCGACGGCGGCAATACCGCTTCCTGCGGCATGACGTGCGGCGGAAAGGGTGTGTGGCATGAGCACGACATCCTGATCGTACAAAAAACCGCCAACCTCCGGCGCATTCTGAAAAACATCTTCGACATACGCCCGTTCATGGGCGAGGCAGAGTTGCTCCTTGGTGGCAGCCGGTGCGGTCAGATGAACCAGCCAGGGTTCGATGCCCTGGGCGATCAGATGATCCTGGATTTCGGTGAGGCGTCGTTGGTTTTCCGGATGCGGCACACCCCCGATCAGGCCATTGCTGTGCAGCAGGCAATCGGGATGCGTGATATAGGCAAGATTCATCGGGTTGCCATCCTGGATGTTTATCGTGGGTGGTGATCGTGTGAATCTATTTTGCGCGGGCGCATCGATCAGAGCAAGATAACGCGCGGATGAAGCCGTTTACGGGCCGGGCGTGATCCTATAGGGTACCTCGGAAAACCCCGTCCTCGGGATTTTTCGAGGACGTTTATTGCGGGAAACCCGCAACGAACTCTCGCTATTTCAATCGCTTTCGCGATTGCGCGGCACCACATCCATGTGGTGCACGGGCGCCTCGAAAGGTTTTTGGAGGCGCCCTATATTCAGCAATCCATGCAACAAGAGGATGAGTTAATGGCAGGGCATATTCTCCAACCGATGTTCAATCCGCGAGGCGTGGCCGTTTTCGGCGCCAGTGAGCGCGAGGGCGCCGTGGGCACCATGGTACTCGCGAATCTGGTGGAGGCGGGATTCAAGGGGGCGATTGTCCCGGTCAATCCCAAGTACACGCAGGTTCAGGGTCTGCCTTGCGTGCCGGATCTTCTGCACCTCGATCAGCCGGTTGATTTGGCCGTCATTGCGACGCCATCTGTTTCTGTTCCGGGTATTCTCCGGCAATGCGGTATGGCGGGCGTGAAGTCTGCAGTGATTCTCTCCGCGGGGTTTGGTGAAGGCGGGGAAGCCGACCGTTCCGAAGGCAAGCGACTGATGCGCGAGAGTCTGGAATTGGCGCAGCAGTTCGGTATGCGTCTGATGGGGCCGAACTGTCTGGGTGTGATGCGCCCCGGTATCGGCCTGAATGCGACATTCAGCCACAATCAGGCACTGCCCGGTAAGCTGGCACTGGTGTCGCAATCGGGCGCTCTGGTTACGGCGGTGCTGGATTGGGCACAAAGCCGCGGAGTCGGGTTCTCCGCTATTGCCTCGACAGGCGATGCGGCAGACCTCGACTTTGGTGACTTGCTGGATTATCTGGCGCTGGATACGCAAACCACCGGCATTTTGCTTTACATCGAAGGCATTAAGGACGCCCGCCACTTTTTGAGTGGCTTGCGGGCCGCGGCGCGCATGAAACCTGTGATCGTGCTCAAATCGGCGCGTCACGCGGCCGGTTCAAAAGCGGCAGCAACCCATACAGGGGCGTTGATCGGTGCGGACGATGTGTTCGACGCGGCGCTCACGCGGGCTGGTGTCGTTCGGGTCGAACGCATTACCCAGTGGTTTTCAGCCGCACAGATACTGGCCAGCGGCCTCGGCTTGCGGGGCGATCAGCTCCTGATTCTCACCAATGGCGGCGGGCCGGGCGTGATGGCCACCGATCGGGCGGCCGATCTGAACGTGCCTTTGGCAAAATTGAGTGACGCAACCTTTACCGCACTGAATGCAGCATTGCCCGCGACCTGGTCGCACGGCAACCCGATGGACATCATCGGGGACGCGACGGCCGAGCGCTACGAGACGGCGTTGCGCCTTTCGTTGGCAGATCCGGGCGTGGATATGATCATCGTGATGCTCACACCACAGGCCATGACCGATCCGACCGCCTGTGCCCAGGCCGTGATCGATGTGGTCAAATCCCAAACGGGATATAAAAAGCCGGTTCTTGCCTGCTGGATGGGTGAAAAGCTGGTGAACGAGGCTCGTGACATGTTCGATGCCGCGAATATCCCGCAGTTTCGTTCACCGGAAACGGCAGTCGAGGCGCTTTCCTACTTGCTGGCGCATCGACGTAATCAGCAGGTGCTGATGCAGACGCCGGGTCCAGCCCTGGCTGAACAATATCCGGATGTTGCTGGCGCGAGAATGATTCTGGCCGCGGCGCGCAGCGCAGGTCGCAAGGTGCTTACCACGCGAGAGTCCAAGGCGATTCTCAATGCGTTCCATATTCCCACCACGCAAACGATTCTGGCGCGAGATGCGGACGAAGCCATGCTGGCGGCCGAGTCGCTCGGGTTCCCGGTTGCCCTGAAAATCAGTGCGCCGACGTTGACGCACAAAACCGATGTTGGCGGCGTGCGTTTGAATGTGCGCAGTGTGCAAACCACGCGGCAACAGGCCCAGGAGATGCTCGATCGTGTTCGGGCACAACATCCCGAGGCGCAAATCGAAGGGATTACGGTGGAGCAGATGGCAGAGGTCGGTCATGCCCGTGAATTGCTGCTGGGCGTGACGCGTGATCCGGTCTTCGGTCCGGTCATCGCCTTCGGCATGGGTGGCATTGCCGTGGAAGTGTTGCGTGATCGGGCGCTTGCGCTACCTCCTTTGAATGGCTTGTTGATCGATCGATTGATCGCGCAGACCCATGCGGCCCGGATGCTCGGTCCGTTCCGTGATGCGCCTGCCGTCGATCGAAAGTCATTGGATCAAATTCTGATGCAGGTTTCCGAGCTGGTCTGTGAGTTGCCCGAGGTGGCTGGTATTGATATCAATCCGCTCCTGGCCGGTGAGTTGTCTGTCGTGGCCGTGGATGCCCGGATTGAACTGACCGAACGCATGCCGATTCAGGAACCCTATGCCCATCTGGCGATCCATCCCTATCCGGCTTCGTTCCAAAGAGAGATCGTGCTGGATAACGGTCAGGTCATCAAGGTGCGTCCCATTCGACCCGAAGATGCCGAGATCGAGCAGCGTTTCGTACGCGGGTTATCAGAGGAAACGCGGTATTTTCGTTTCATGCGGATGCTGAACGAACTCACACCCGAGATGCTGGTCAGATTCACCCAGATCGACTACGACCGCGAAATGGCCTTCATTGCCTTGTACGCACCAGAGGGCGGTGAAGAGGTGGAAGTCGGCGTGACGCGATACAGCCTGGAGCCGGATGGTGAAAGCGCCGAATTTGCCCTGGTGGTGGCGGACGAGTGGCACGGGCGTGGCCTTGGCAGTCATCTGCTCGAAATGCTCATCGATTACGCCCGACGGCGTGTCGTGCGGTATTTGTTCGGGGACGTTTTGTTGCAAAACGAACCCATGCGGCAACTTGCGGCCCGAACGGGGTTCAGCGAGCAGGTGCTTGAATCCGATAAGGACGCCATCCGGATCTCGCGGCGCTTGTAAGTCTTTCGGACTGATATATTCCAGGGCGGTTACAAGGACTGAGTGCAGCAAAGTTATTGGATTGAAGCTGGAGCATCTCCTTTGCTTATTGATCCGGAACATAGAAGATTGAACTTTTGTTAACGGGTTTTGTCTTTATTTGCATGGATAAAGAAGATGCAAGATTTCAAACCCTGGAGCAGTTGCATGAACGGCGTAAACAAGTCGTTCGACTGCATCGCAAAG
>NZ_DAIESY010000006.1:0-19302 GCF_027346185.1 Halothiobacillus sp. | reverse complement strand
ATCCGTATCCGGGAACTCCTCATCCAAGGCAGAAAGACTCGCCAGAGTGGCCAGAAGCCCTTTGCGTTTTACGGGCTCGATAATCAAGCGATCGTCCTCACGCCGCATGATGGCCTCTTGCGTGCCATTGATCCGTCAATGGATGCATTCGTGTGCCCGATTGGGCTGCGTGTTAGCACCTATTCCTGGAACATCATTTCACCGAAGGTCGACGGCCTCCTCCAGCAGGTTCATCTGGCCAGCTTCCGGCGGAGCCCGTTAAACCCGCAGTACCTGACCAAAAAGCAAAGCGTGTTCCAGAAAATCGCCGCGTTTGTGGAAAAGTACAAAGGCGTGGGCGGGGTTATATAACCTTTTGATCATTCACGGTCGGTGGTACAACTCTAAATTGTCCTGCATGACCAAAATCAATTCATCCGGCCATTATTCAACCGGCGTTTGCCGTCTATGAGTACCTCCTTTAGTCATCACGGGGAAAATTTTTGGACGTTTTTTTGTCCAGATATTTCAGATATTCCGGGGGGGATGTGATTGCTAGGTAAACGGTTTCGGGGTGATTCTTCGCCAAATCAGCCCACCATTCAACATGAGACAATCTTTCGCTATATGAGCCTTCTGTCTTGGGGCTAAACGCATCGCGCCAGATCCAATATACAAGTTCGTCTGTGGCGTTCGGTGCGATTGACTGAATCATCTGTCTGATGTTCTCAGGCGCCTGCCCCTTTGCTATCGCTACAGTTGCTACTTCTGCTACTGGTGTTCCCCTAACATTTACTGGCTGCGTTGCTACTGCTGCAGTTGCTACACATGCGACAGGTGGTTTGGTCAATATTGAGCGCATCTTGTTTGCAAAGCTCATGATGACACCCCCAGCAATGAGGGGTTCAGCTCTACGAAGCGAGTTTTGCCTTCGCCATCAATGCGCAGATGGTTGGCGTCTTCAAGTAACTCGAGGGCAGCATCTCGTGCGGCTTTTGCGCGCAGTTGGTTAGGGGCGTATTGACTGATTTTTCGAGTTGTAATGCGTCTGCTTCCCGTGGAGCGACATTCCTTGGTGAGCCAGTCAATTAGCGTTTTGGCGTGAAGCACACCCAATGGAACCGCCAGTTCATTAAACAGTCGTTTGGCTTCGTCAAGGTGCCATGACACAATTATCGCGGCGGCCTCAACGTGATCGGATTCGATGTCCCCTGATCGTTTTTCTGCGCAATGAAAAACGGCAGCCAATCGCGCCACGTTATCTGCGGCCTTGCTTGCTGAATCACGTAACTCGTGAAGGTCTCCCCCTCTGCGCAGTTCGATTTCGATCTGGTCATGAACTGATATCCATGTGCGGCGTCCATCGTCTGAAAATCGCAGCATTTCGGGTGTTAAATGGCCTTCCTCATCCATGGCTGGTTCACGATCAAGCAATCCAGTCATAACGGCATGCATCTGATTTAAGTTCGGCCAAGATGCTGGTGCATACTTAAACGGGCGATATCCTTGCGTGCTCTCAGGCCAGCACACCAAAAACCTCGCTAAAAATCCTGAGCCGCGTGCAAGGGTGCCGGACTTTTCAAGAAATGACTGGATTACACTCGGTTGCACCATAATGGACGCCGAGCATCGAACTCCATCGCTTGCGGGGTAGCTTTCCGAGGTGCGGCGATCCACGCCCTCGACTTTGCCGCCCCACGCGGTATTCAATACAGCCAGATTTTTTAGGATGTTGTCAGACTTCATGCCATGACCGCCAAAAATCACCCCGCCCTCAGATGTCGATAGATGCTTACATGGCCACATGTTTGCCAGTGAAAACGCGAGTTGTTCAGGCGTGATGTCGGTGGCAACGATTTTCGGGGTCCGGGGTAGCTTAGGTTCACTCTCCATGTGGTCTTTGAGAAAATCGAGCGCATTCGCCTTTTCCTCCGGGCTTTTGGCGTTGGAAAAAGTACGTGCCCGAACAGATTTTTCAGACTCCCACATCGCCGACTCGTCTTCGAAGCTTTTGCGAGCGTTTTCTCCCCTGATGCGGTGATGCGCGTCATGCGCGGCGATTGGGCGGTTGAAAACATCTTCAACCGTCGTTTTCCGCTCGCCGGAATCGGCGAGGATCAGTCCATATAACGATGTGGGGCCATGAAGAGAAGGCGCACGCTCCACATCAAAATGTGCTTGAACGCATGCCGCCATGGCTGTAATCGCTGCCGTGGCCACCATGGCCAAAGGCGCTTGGGTGAAGGATTGCACCTCAATCACCGCGTGTCGCAGAGTATCTGGTAGCACGTCGATCGGGTATGGCGTTGATTCGCTTTTGAGAACCAGTGGTACTGGGTCATCCCAATGAGTAGCAGGTGTAGCGAAAGTAGCAGTAGCAAATGCCTCGTACTCAGCTTGATCATACAAACTAGCCATGTCGCACCTCGCGAGAAACCCGTTGACCAGCTTCGGTTAAGACATAATGGGCGCGGCGCAGGATGTCATAATCCGATCTATCTAGTGGTTGTCCGCTAATGGCTTTACTTGCACAAATGCGGCAAACATTGATTTCAGTTAAAACCGAATCAAGGACTTGCAGGCAAGGCCACCCCTCAAATTTCGGCTTGATGTGCGGTGCCTGACCGTACCCATGGCGCAAGTGATCGGGAAGTAATTCGACATAGTGCATGCCGACCGCAGCTAAGATGTCGCGGTGCACACACCCGGCGTTACAAACGATCTGTATGCTCCCACTTTCGGTTTGTCTCATCATGAGCGTCCGATTTTCGTGACGGCTCCTGCCGTCACCTTGGTGGACGGGACACCATGAGCGAGCCGACTTGCCGTTGATTTTCACGTTAGGGAACCGACTAGCTATAGCCTCAAAACCTTGAAAGCTTTTCATTTCTTTGCCCCCGCGATGTGAGCGGCGTGGCCAGCCTTGATACCTTCCATAAATTCGGTGCGATCAAATAAAAGCTTGCGTCCAAACCTATAAACCCCGGGTATCTCGTGCCCTTTGGTAAATAAGAGGTGACGCACCCCGCCAGGCGTAAGAGCAGGTTCCATTTGGGTTAATTGCTCTAGCGTGAAAAGCGTCGGCTGTGGCGCTGCTAGGGGTTGAGCGGCTGGTGTGTAGAGTTGGATTTCAGCAGTGTGACGTGTGTTCATGGTTGATCCTTTGATATTCACGGTTGCCGCATTGCGTTGTCGTTGCGGTATGGTGAAAAATCATCGGACGGGGGCTAGACCCCGCAAGAGGGCTATAAAAACACCATATCTATTTGATTTATATGTTTATTCAAGCGGGGGCTCCGTTTTTTAAGTGGAGCCTCCGCAAAAATATTATTTTTTGGATTTCCATCCCCGAAGAATATCTCTTTCAATAGACTTGGCGGATGGCGATTGATTGTTGCGATTTTTTATTCTGAGGTCTTTTTTCAATCGCTCATGAATCTCTTGGGCGAGGACATAAATCTTTTGGGTTTCATGTCCCGGATCGATTTCTTCTGCGATTTTCCTTGCGTGCAGCTTCCATTCATCCTCGCGCCTTAAATTTTGCTCCGCCTTTTCTCGGGCTAAATCACCAGAGATGGAATCTGATGATTCTGATCGAAGTTCACTTTTAATGAACGCAGTTTTAGCTGGTTCGTCAACTAAATCTGAATTAACAGGTTGCTCGTGGAAATATTGAACTGGAGCTTCATGAGGGATGGGATTTTCATTGGTGTTGACTTGGGACGATGTCGGCTTGAAGAGCAACTCAAGTTGCTCAAGTTCCGATGCCCTGATTCGCAGATCTGACGGGGAAATCCAAGGGAAAGTTGGTTCACCGTTTCCTGGAAAAATATTGAAGACCGCTTGCCATGACTCAGGATCATGCCCCCAGTGATACTTGCTCACAGCACATATATCAGCACCTTTGCACGCTCGCACCCATGTAACCTCAACAGGCTTGCCTGACCTCAATTCTTTAACCGTCCAAGGATGCAAATCTACAAGCCCATCCAGTGATTCGCGCGTGATGATTCCTTTTGTTTTCCTGAACAAGAACCAGTTGTTGATGTAAACGCTGAAAACCAGATCACTATTATCCTGCACGCCGTAATCCATTAGGTTTTGTGGAGTAATCTTCTTCCCCAGAAGGTTCGACATTCTTTCAGCAGCCTCATCAACCGTGAAGAAGTCCATACCCATAGGCCCAGGGCCGAACGCTGATGATTTCATCTTTTATCCCCTCCAAAAATGGATGCTGCCATGCGCTCAACGGTGGCAATTTTATGATCATGGGTGAGGTGGCTATATCGTTGCACCATCGCAAGGGTTTTGTGTCCGAGAATGTCGGCAATCTCACGCAATCCCGCCCCGTTCATGGCCAGATAGCTGGCAGCGGTGTGTCGCAGGTCATGGAATCTGAAACCATCAATGCCAGCGCGTTTTAATGCTGTTTGCCATGCACGTTCGAAGTCTAGCGGGGTGTTTTTTGTCTTGGGTGTTCTGCCCGGAAACACGAGAGCATCAGCGGCTAATGGTCGAACCTTGCCCCATTCCCTCAGGGCTTCATGCGCCACGCCCACCAAGGGCACGGCGCGGATATCCCCGTTCTTAGTGTCCCGAAGGGTTAGGGTTTTTCGGCCAAAATCAACATCACACCACGTTAGCCCGGTAATCTCGCCCCGGCGTGAACCGGTGGTAATCGCCAACAACACGATGATTTTTAGCTCTGGCGTATCGGCGGCAAGGTCGCAGGCTTCAAGTAATGCGTTGCGTTCATCATTGGAAAGAAAACGAACACGCCCCCGGCTTTCCTGCCCCAATTTCACGCGCTCGCATGGGTTTGATTCAAGCCATTGCCATTCGGTGACACAAGCGGTTAAAACAGGGCTAAGGGCGGTTAGATAGCGGTTTACAGTGGCAGGTGATCGTTTGCGTGATTTAGCGTCAGGCTTGGGCTTTTTGGCGCGGCTGGCAACCGGTTCGGCGCTCAGTCTCTCTCGATATTCGGCAATCTTGGACGGGGTTAAATCGGCCAGCATCAAGAAGCCGGCGTGTTCTTCCCACCAGGCCAGCAAACGCCCCCGGTTCGTGCTGTCCTTCAGTCTGGGCAATAGCTCTCGACGGTAACGCTCTATGGCATCGTTCAGGGTGTGCTTTTTCCCTTCGGGTGTTCGAAAGTAGCGGCCTTCTTTAATCGCCGCCTCGGTTTGCTGTGCCCATCGTTTCGCATCAGTCAGGCGGTCGAAGGTGGCGGATTCGGTCGGGTGGCCCTTTAATCGGATCTTGACACGGTAACTATTCACGCCTTCGGGGTTCGTTCGCTTCTCGATACTTGCCATGTCATGCCCCAAATGCAAGGCTGATGGTGCGTTTTAGAATTAAGTTGGTCATGTCGCTGCCTCTCGCTCAGGTTGCGGGTGATCTGGTCGGTTGGTGGTTGTACACCTTCCGGCTTTTTTCATGTCCTCAGACAATACGCCGTAACACAAAATAACGCAACAACGGATAGTCTATCCGTTTGCAATTACACATAACACACTGCTATTTAATGATTAAAATAGTTCAAATATCACTTTTGGGGCACTTATGGGGCATCCAGAGGATAAATATTGCTGCTCATGGCCTTGTTCGTGCAAGCACCGAGCGCCCCATGTGGGGCAATTTCTGGCTGGTTGGTTCTGTGTTTAACGGTGGGGTCTTGTGGCTTAGTGCCCCATAAGTGCCCCATGACTGGGTTTTGGACAACAAAAAACCCGCGAAAAGCGGGCTAAGTGTTTGTTCTATATGGGGTGACCGATGGGGTTCGAACCCACGACAACCGGAATCACAATCCGGGACTCTACCAACTGAGCTACGGCCACCATTGTTTGATTGAGCGCGTTTGGCGCGCCCGGCAGGACTCGAACCCGCTACCCTCGGCTTAGAAGGCCGATGCTCTATCCGGATGAGCTACGGGCGCAAGTGAAGCAGAAATTGGTCGGAGTGATAGGATTTGAACCTACGACCACCTGGTCCCAAACCAGGTGCGCTACCAGACTGCGCTACACTCCGAAACAAGGCTTAAAGCCTTACAGTCCTTGTCTTTCAGGACATACCCGATCACAAGAAGCGCGCATGATAGGCATCCAAGCAGGGATTGTCAACCGTAAACTTGGTCGATTGTTTATTAATGGAAAGGGGCCATGACGAGGTTCAAGAACCAGCCCGAATCAAACTGCCCAGCCCCCGCTCTTCAAGCGCCTGGGAGAGCATAGCCCGAATTTGAACTGGTCGACTGCACTCAAGAGCGGCAAAGAGTAATTGCCGTGCATCGGTCTGCTTGAAGCTTCGAATCACCCATTTAATCCGAGGCAATGACCCCGCGCTCATCGAGAGCACGTCGATACCCATTCCGAGGAGCAGGACCGCCCCCATTGGGTCGCCCGCCAATTCGCCGCAAACCGTGACCTCTCGCCCCAGCAGGTGCGATGCATCAACCACTTCAACGATGGCGCGTAGTACTGCTGGGTGCAACGCATCATAACGAGCAGCCACGCGCTCATTATTGCGGTCGATGGCCAAAATGTACTGCGTAAGATCATTGGTACCGATGGATAGGAAATCCACCATGGCTGCAATGATATCGATCTGGTATACCGCAGATGGCACTTCAATCATGACACCGATGCGCGGAGTGGAAATCGTCTGCCCCTCTTCCCTCAATTCATTCAGTGCCTGGAAGATGTACTCTTTCGCCGTTTCCAACTCTTCAACGGAACCGATCATGGGCAGAAGGATGCTGAGATTATCCAAGCCGATGGAAGCCCGTAGCATGGCCCGGATCTGCGTGAGGAAAATTTCGGGATGATCCAGCACCAGACGAATTCCGCGCCACCCGAGGAAAGGGTTATCTTCCTTGATCGGAAAATAGGAAAGCGGTTTGTCTCCACCGACATCCAGTGTCCGCAGCACTACCTCCTTTCCTCGGAAGGTTTCAAGCGCTTCCCGGTAGATCGCCGCTTGATCCTCTTCACCTGGGAACTGTTTGCGGATTTGAAATGGAATTTCCGTACGGTAGAGACCGATACCTTCGGCACCCACCGTCATCGAAGGGGCCATATCGGCCAGCAAGCCGATATTGACGTACATCCCCAAGCGATAACCATCAAGAGACTGGCCAGGTAAGTCACAGAGTGCCTTGAGGGCGGTTGTAAGTTGCGCCTCCTCCTGCGTGAGGCGCGAAAGCTCCTGCCGGAAAGAGCCGACCGGACGAACAACCAGCAGCCCTCGGTAGCCGTCAACGACGACTTCCTGGTCATTCAACGACACGATAGGTAAATCCGACACGCCCATCGCTGCGGGAATACCCAAAGCACGAGCCAGAATAGCCAGATGCGATGAACCCGTACCACTACTGGACACAATTCCCACCAGCCGATTGGTTGGAATCTCGGCCAGATGGGATGCAGAAAGATCCCGCCCAATGAGAACGATACGCTCTGGCAGATCTCGTGCGTCCTGTGTTCGTGCCCGCAGTTTCACCAAAATACGGGTGCCTAAGTCGCGTACATCCTGCGCACGTTCGCGCAGATACGGATCACTCATGTGTTCAAATACTGCAGCGTGCTCGCGCACCGTGTCTCTGAGCGCCGCCGAGGCCGACATCCCCGCTTGCACACGAGATTCCATACTGCCGATGAACGTGCTACTGCCGAGCATCATAATGAAGGCATCAAAAAGGATGTTCTCATCTGCATTGCCAGCGGCACGCGCAAAGTCCGCCTTGAGTTGGGCAAACTCGGAACGAACGGCATCTATTGCAGAGAGCAGGACCTGCCACTCAAGCGCAGGATCTTCGACGACTCTATCGGCAACACTTTCAAGATCAACGGAATTAAGTACGCTGACCGCCGTGCCAAAGACAATGCCTGGTGAACCCGGCAAGCCTCGGGCAACGACAGCAGCACCCAAATCAGAGGCCGGAGCCTCATGCTGAGACAACTCGCCGCTAACTTGGGCCTGTCTGATACCTGAAGCCAATTGGGAAGCCAGTGTGACCAGAAACGATTCTTGATCAGACGAAAATCTCCGCCGTTCGAGCGATTGCACCACGAGCACACCCAGCACGTCACCCCGGTAAATAATCGGCACACCAAGAAATCCGTGGTAGAACTCCTCGCCAATATCGGAAACGAACTTGAATGCAGGGTGATCGGGTGCATTCTCAAGATTGACCAGTTCTGCTCGACGAGCAACCAACCCAACCAGTCCCTCGTTGAGGGCGAGCATCACCTGACCGATCATAGATTGATTCAGGCCTTCGGTTGCCTGTAACAGCAAACCTGTTTCTCGCGGGGGCTCTGGGCGTGTCAATACGTAAACTGAGCAGACATCCACATTGAGCGCATCCCGCACCCGTCGGGCAATCAAATCAAGAGCCGTTCGCAAGTCCACCGACTGAGCGACCTCGGTGACTATTCGACGTAATTCATCGAGCATATGCGGAATCCTTGTCCTGAGTTACTTCCTCTGCAATCAGCAGGGATTCGGGCGGTGTACCGGCATTTGCTGCCCCGGAAAGGAATAACATTGCTTCCTGGTAAACCAAACGCTTGAAGTAAATGACTTCAGGCAGAATCGACCAGTACGAACGCCACGCCCAGCCATCAAACTCTGGCTTGTCAGAAGCATTTAAATCGAATGCTGACTCAGGTGAACGCAGGCGCAACAGAAACCATTTCTGCTTTTGGCCGATACAGGTGGGAAATAAATGGCGACGGATCATATTGCGTGGCAGGCGGTAACGGAGCCAACCACAAGTCCAACTGATCACTTCGACATCAGTTGGTTTCAGACCGGTTTCTTCATGCAGTTCACGGTACATGGCAGCCAAGGGGCGTTCATCATCATTGATTCCCCCCTGAGGGAATTGCCATGAACGGTGCCCGGCGCGTTTGCCCCAGAAGACTTCACCAGCCTGGTTGATTAAAATGATGCCGACATTCGGGCGGAATCCATCACGGTCGATCACGGTTATACTCAAATGCAAAAGGTCTTACGCCAAAATGGGCAGGCCAACAGACAATACCGCCTGTCGCCGCAGCCGAGGAGGAATTGACACATATCATGCCCCGTCGGAATCTTGCATTCATTTTCCACGGGTTGACCCTGTTTGGCAAAACAAAAAGCCCGGCTGGATTAAAGTAATTTCACGGTCTGGAAAAATCCATTTTCATTCCCCCAATTTTCACGCTGAGGTACGAGATGCAACTGGCAATTTTTGATCTGGATAACACCTTGCTCACTGGCGATTCAGACCATGCCTGGGGACAGTTTCTGGTCGATATCGGCGCGGTGGACAGCGAAGCATACGCGGAGCAAAACCAGATTTTTTACGAAGAATACCAACAGGGGACGCTCGACATTGATGCATTTCTGCGTTTCTCACTGGCTCCCTTGGCGAAATACCCCATCGAGCAGTTACATGCATGGCGCGAACAGTTCGTGGTCGAAAAAATAGCGCCAATGGTGACGGATAAAGCGAAAAACCTGGTTAAACATCACCGCCAGCGCGGTGATGAAATGCTCATCATTACTGCAACCAACGCCTTCGTTACCCAGCCAATCGCCGAACTGTTCGGCATAGAACATTTGCTTGCAACCCAACCAAGCATCAATGAAGGCAAATACACCGGAGGTTACGATGGCACTCCAACCTTTCAGGCCGGGAAACAGACCGCACTGGCGCAATGGCTGCAGGTACGGCAACTGCAACCAACCAAAACCTGGTTCTACTCAGACTCGCGAAATGATCTACCTTTGCTGAAGGCGGTTGATCATCCTGTAGCAGTCGACCCAGATACAGCGCTGCGCGAATACGCTTTAAACGAAGGCTGGCCCATTATTTCATTGAGAGATTGAACACGGACCCCCTGCCCGGAAGGTGAAGCCGATCATCTCGGTAGACATGATCGGCCACACCGGGTAAATCAGGCCGTTGGCAACGTAACGCCACGCTGCCCCTGATATTTGCCGCCACGGTCTTTGTACGAAGTTTCGCACTCTTCATCCGATTCCAAAAACAGCATTTGGGCGACGCCTTCGTTCGCGTAAATGCGTGCCGGCAATGGTGTCGTATTCGAGAACTCTAGCGTGACATGACCTTCCCATTCCGGCTCAAGCGGAGTCACATTCACGATAATCCCGCAACGGGCGTAGGTGGATTTACCCAGGCAAATAGTCAGCACCTTTCTGGGAATACGGAAATATTCGATCGTTCTGGCCAAGGCAAACGAGTTTGGCGGAATGATGCAGACATCTGATTCGATATTCACGAAACTTCGCTCATCAAACGACTTTGGGTCGACAATGGTTGAGTTGATATTAGTGAATACCTTAAATTCGTTCGCACACCGCACATCATATCCATAACTGGACGTACCATATGAAATCAGACGATTACCATGCTCGCTTCGTACCTGTTGAGGTGCGAAAGGCTCAATCATGCTGTGCTTTTCAGCCATTTCACGAATCCAACGATCCGATTTAACACTCATGCCACTTATCCCCGTCATCCATTGCAATGCAGGCGCATTTTGGTGTCGATGGCAAGCCTTGTCCAGAGGCATATTTTGCACAACCTTGACCAGATTAGCCACGCGCCCCAAAGAGATAACGATCCTTCTTCTCTTTATTTTTCACTTCATCAGTCACAGGCGCTGGCTTAGTCTTGGGCTTATTTGCGGCACTAGGTACCTCTGGAGTCTCTAGAAGACCAAGATAATCCGAAACCTGCATGGACAACACGAGTAAATCTTCGTCTTCACACTGATCGGCGGTTTTTAAAATAGACAGGGCATACTCCCTTTCAGCCAAAAATCGATAGGTATCTACCTTAACGCTCAACACACGCAACAATTTGAGCTTGAAGCGCGCCATCATTTGCATTAACTCAGGTTCCATTAGCCCTCCTTAATTCGTGTCTTATAGCGTTCGAATTAATACGGTATCTAAAGCAAACTATGGGCCAATAAACCTATACTATTGATGGATAAGGAGCGAACCACATTCAGCAAGACTATATTTCATGCTATCGCACCAAAAAAAAGCAAAAATCCATGGCCGATGCACACAAAATGCACCACACCGTACCTAAGGCAATCGCCAGATGATAAAATCAAACGCAGACTCTTCATACCGTATATTCTCTCGTGACATTCGGAGGAATCAACATGCACCTGATCAATACCCATCTTTTGAAATCCTTGGTGATCGGTGCCGGCCTTGCGCTGCTCACCGGCAATCTATCCGGTTGCGCCAACAACCCGCCAGCCACATCCTCATCTAGGGACACACAAGCAAATAAAGCCATCAACGACAACAACAGCTATAACGAATATGAAACCACGAATGAAGCTGTGAATTTCCTCGGCGGCTCGGCGGAAGCGATTGCCAAGCTCATGGACAAGGCATTCGCTGACTATGGAAGACCGAATGCGTATATCAAAGGTGAGGAAGCCGGGGGCGCCATCGTTCTGGGCGTACGCTACGGTAAAGGTGAATTGGTCACCAAGTCCGGCCAACGTATGACGGTTTATTGGCAAGGCCCTTCTATAGGCTGGGATTTTGGTGGAGATGCCGGCAAGGTGTTCATTCTCGTATACAACCTGCCGCAAACTGATCTGATCTTCCAGCGGTTTGCCGGCGTCAATGGCTCGCTTTATTTTGTGGGTGGACTTGGCATGGATTATCTGCGTTCGCAGGATATTGTGGTCGCGCCCATTCGCGTCGGCGTGGGTATCCGTTTGGGCGCATCCGTCGGCTACATGCAATTTACCAGAGACAAGTCCTACCTACCTTTTTAGGGAAGGTCTGCATAAATGCAGAACTTTCTTGGCAAAAGTGGGATGGTGAAATATGCCTATTTCTTCTTGGCGCGTGCTGCGCCACTGATTCCGTAAATCACCAAAGAATAGTCTGTCAGATCGAAGTCATACTGCTGGGCTATGGCGGCGATGCGTTCCTGAATAACCGGATCATGAAACTCTTCGACCGAGCCAGTTTTGATACAAACCAGATGGTCGTGATCACCCTTTGAAATCAGCTCAAATACCGATTTTCCGCCTTCGAACTGATGCCGCTTGAGAATATCCGCACCTTCAAACTGAGTCAGCACTCGGTACACGGTAGCCAGACCAATATCTTCACCGCGGCTCAACAATTCCTTATATACGTCCTCGGCACTCATATGCCAATCCGGATTGCTTTCGATGATTTCCAGGATTTTAACGCGGGGCAAAGTGACCTTGAGCCCTGCTTTTTTCAGATCGCTTTGTTCCAAAATACACCTCTGCCCCAGAAAAATACTTGTGGGAATAAGTTAAGGATTGTAACTGATTATCCGGATAACACGCTGGTTTGAACTACGGCAACCAATTATTCTCCGTGAACATCTGGAACAAACACCCTGTACTTGCGTATGATTGCCTGACTCTTGATAGAACCAAACGTAAAAAACATGCAACACACACCATTGACCACCTGCCGTGCTCTGCGCGCCCTACCAATCCTGACCTTGCTTTCCCTCTCGCTGATGGGTTGCTCTTCAGTGTACGTACCCAGTTTTATCAAGGTATACCAACCGGATATTGCTCAGGGCAACATCCTTGAGCCGGAGCAAGTCGCCAAAATTCAGGTCGGCATGAGTGCCACAGAAGTCAACCAGATTCTAGGCACACCGGCCCTAGAAGACATTTTCCACCGCAATCGCCGCGAGACCTACGTCTTCTACGACAAACGTGGTAAGGACAAAGCATTCCAACACAACTTGTTTGTATTATATGACGCCAATGGTCGGGTAGCGAAAATCGAACAAAGTGGTGACCCGCTGTCGCAAGCACCGGCGCAAGACTTTCCAGAAGCTTTGCGCAACGACAAGAAGCCTGCCGATCAAGCACCCGCAGCCACGGATACCGAAACGAATAGCAGTGCACCCAATCCCTATTCGTTGACAGCTCCGGCCACATCGACCCCGGCATTAGGCGGCGGTGGTGGCCCATTGGAACCGACCGCTCCTGCTCTTTCGCAGTAAGCGCCAGTCTCCAGACTTTTAGGGAAGCATCGTGACTGCACCACGACTCTGGCTATTACTGGGTATTTCAAACGCACTGCTGGCGGTGATCTTAGCCGCAGCGGGTGCTCATGGCCCGATGGCACCCGCAACGCCCTTCCTGCAGCACATTCTTTCTACGGCCAGTATGTTTCATTTAGTTCATAGCTTGGCCTTGATTCAGTTCGGACTCTGGTTGGTTCTGAATCCGGATCGACACTCACTCGTAGGCTTGTGTTTACTGGCTGGCACGGTGCTTTTTGTCGGCAGCCTGTACGCCATTATCTTCACGACGCTACCGATTCCCGGCGTACTCACACCCATTGGTGGTGCGCTTTTGATGCTTGGCTGGTTGATCTGGGGGTTTCAGGTCCTTATGTCCGGGAAGAGAGATCGGTCAAATTCATTATAAAACAGCCTGCCGTGACGGCAGAAAAGGCTAAAGATGCAACCACCGAATACTGCGTTTACGTCTGCGCGCACGCAAATTGGCAATTCAAGGATTAAAAAAGCCCTGTTTCGGGTAGAATTGCTCTTTTGTGCTTAACCGTATTTGAGTAAACATGACACAGTCCAGCTTTGAATTCGATGATCTGATCCGCTGCGCCAAAGGCGAAATGTTTGGCGAAGGAAACGCCCAGTTGCCGCTTCCACCGATGCTGATGTTCGATCGCATCGAACGGATTGCGAAGGACGGTGGCAAATTCAATAAAGGCGAGATGATCGCGGAACTCCTGATCAAACCGGATTTGTGGTTCTTTGCTTGCCATTTTGAAGGGGACCCGGTGATGCCTGGTTGTTTAGGCCTCGACGCCATGTGGCAGTTGGTCGGCTTCTACCTCGGCTGGAGCGGCGGCAAGGGACACGGTCGTGCACTTGGTGTTGGTGATGTCAAGTTTTCAGGCCAGGTTCTGCCCGAGAACATGAAGATCACCTATCAGGTCGACATCAAACGAATCATCATGCGTAAATTGACCATGGGAATCGCAGATGCCCAGATGTCCGTCGATGGTAAAATCATCTACGAGGCCAAGGATCTACGCGTTGGCCTGTTTACCAATACACAAGCATTGTCGGAGTAAACCATCATGCGCCGCGTCGTCATTACAGGCATGGGAATCGTTTCCAGCATAGGGAACAACCAGAAAGAAGTGCTCGAATCATTGAAGACTGGGCGCTCGGGTATTGAAATCAACCCGGAGCAAGTCGAACGGAGTTTCCGCTCGCACGTTGCCGGTACGTTGAAAATCAATCCCGAAGAGCTCATTGACCGTAAGCTTTTTCGTTTCATGGGTTCGGCTGCTGCGTACACCTACATCTCCATGAAAGAAGCCATTGAGCAATCTGGGTTGACCCCGGAGCAGGTTTCCAACCCACGTGCAGGTCTGATCGTCGGTTCAGGTGGGTCGTCTTGCGCCAATATCGTCGAAACGGCCGATATCGTGCGCGAGAAGGGCGTGAAACGTGTTGGTCCTTACATGGTCACACGCACGATGAGTTCGACCACTTCCGCGTGCCTGGCGACACCGTTTGGCATCAAAGGCGTCAATTTCTCCATCAGCTCTGCCTGCGCAACCTCTGCACACTGCATCGGCTCCGGAGTTGAGCAAATTCAGTTCGGCAAGCAGGACATCGTCTTTGCGGGCGGTGGCGAAGAGTTGCACTGGTCACAAACGGCGATGTTCGATGCCATGGGTGCCTTGTCGTCTAAGTATAACGACGCGCCACATACTGCCTCCCGCCCCTTCGATGCCACCCGCGATGGCTTTGTCATCTCCGGCGGGGGTGGCGTGGTGGTTCTCGAAGAGCTCGAACACGCGTTGGCTCGTGGCGCAAATATCCTGGCGGAAGTTGTCGGGTATGGCGCCACGTCCGATGGCTACGATATGGTTCAGCCGTCAGGCGAAGGCGCCTTACGCTGCATGCAGCAGGCACTGGCTACCGTGGACACGCCGATTGATTACGTCAATACGCACGGCACCAGTACGCCTGCCGGCGATGTGCGTGAGTTGGAATCATTGGCGAAGATCTTCCAAGATTACAAGCCGTATATCACATCAACCAAATCCCTGACTGGACACTCTCTCGGGGCGGCTGGCGCACAAGAAGCAATCTACTCACTGCTGATGATGCAGAACCGGTTCATTGCTGCCTCTGCCAACCTCAATGAAATCGACCCGAAAGCCGAGGGTGTGAACCTGCTGGCGAAAACGCTGGAAAACGTCAAGATCGATACCGTGCTGTCGAACAGCTTCGGTTTTGGTGGAACCAATGCCTCACTGGTAATGCGCCGCTATCTGGGTTAACCGGAGCACGCAGTGCATTCGAGAAAACGCCGCACAGTCGGCGTTTTTTTTCATCTATTGATCAATCACACTGGCGAGCAGTTGCCGAGTATAGGCGTGACTCGGCGACTCAAACACCTGTGCGGTCGCTCCCGTTTCCACAACGATACCCCGGTACAGAACCATCACGCGGTGGGCCATGGCCCGAACAACCCGCAAGTCGTGGGTAATGAACACATAGGTGAGTCCGAACTGCTCTTGCAGCGCGCGCAGCAGACCAAGGATTTGTTTCTGTACGGTTGCATCCAACGCACTGGTCGGTTCATCCAGAATCAGGATTCGAGGTCTTAGGATCAAGGCACGGGCAATGGCAATCCGCTGGCGCTGCCCACCCGAAAATTCATGCGGATAACGGTGCAGGCCCACACCGTCCAGTCCGACGGAGGCCATTGCCTCCTGCACCCGCGCCGCATATTCGGTCTTGGCCAAACGAGGCTCGTGAACGCGCAACCCTTCACCAATCAATTCGCCAATGGTCATCCGGGGCGACAGGGAACCAAACGGGTCCTGAAAAACGATCTGAATATGCCGGCGCAGCGGGCGAAACTCAGACTCACTTAGGTGCTCAACCGCTCTGCCCTCAAGCAGAATTTCTCCCATTGAATGTATAAGGCGCAGCAATGCCAGCGCCAACGTGCTTTTCCCCGAACCCGATTCACCAATTACGCCCAATGTTTTCCCTGCCGATACGGAAAGATCAACATGAGATAAAGCCTGGAATGGGATCGAAGAGGACAGCCACCAATAGCGCCGCTCACCCGGAGCGAATTGCCGAGGCTGCTTGAATTCAACATTGAGATCCCTCGCGCCAAGCACCACCGGGGCATCCTTGGAAACGGCGGGCAAAGGCTCGGGCCCTGGCGTTGCCGCAAGCAGTTGCTGGGTATAGGGATGCTGCGGCGATAAAAAAATCTCATGCACATCACCTCGCTCGACAATCCGGCCCTGCTGCATCACGGCAACCGCATCGGCATAGCGTCGAACAAGATGTAGATCGTGCGTAATCAGCAGCAAGGCCATGCCCATCTCCTGCTGAAGCTCGGTCAGCAGATCCATCATCTGGCCCTGCAACGTCACATCCAGTGCCGTTGTCGGTTCATCGGCGATCAGCAATTTGGGGCGACAAACCAGCGCCATCGCAATCATGGCCCGTTGTCGCTGCCCACCTGAAAGCTGGTGTGGAAACACTTGTGCTCGTTGCTCAGGATCGGGCAAACGTACCCGCTCAAGCCATTCTATGGCACGGCGGTGCGACTCCAACCTCGTCAGCCCTTCATGCACAATGGCGACCTCGGCTATCTGCTGGCCGATGGTCTTCAAGGGGTTAAAGGCGGTCATCGGTTCCTGAAAGATCATGCCGATTTCACGCCCACGAATGCGGCGAAGGGCTTGCTGGGGCATGGTCAGTACATTCTGACCATCGAAGGTGATCGCCCCGGACGTGTACTGCAAATTATCCAGCAACCTTAGAACCGAGAGCGCGGTAATCGTCTTGCCGGAACCGGATTCCCCGACCAGCGCCATTCGCTGACCGGGCAACACGTCAAGACTAACCGCCGAAAGTACCGCTTCGCCGGGCGTGAAATGGGCGGTCAAATCGCGGATCGACAGCAACGCCCCGCCATCGGGGTGGGGATCATGCTGGCCCAATTCTAGGCGTGGGCCTGGGCCTGGGCCTGGGCCTGGGCCTGGGCCTGGGCCTGAGCATAGGGCATCACTCGAAAGAACGTCCGGTATCGGCTCAACTGACATACAAACTTCCTTCGACAACCAACCTTGCATCAATAAACTTCAAGGCCAGTTTATCAGCCAAAACACGATGCCACCCCATAAATGGCGCAACAAGAAACTCACTTTTCCGGTACAGTCACGCGATTATTATCGAGAGAATACCATGACCGATTTAGCCTCCTTCGCACTATCCTGGCCGATCACCGTCGTGAGTGCGCCGGACATGCAGGCGCCTCTGGCAGAAGAAATACGTAGCCTGGTCGATGCCAAAGTATCCGACCGTCCCTTCGGTATCCTGCTTGATGCCACACCAGAACAAGCCTATCGCATTGTCTGCGACAGTCTCATTGCGGGGCACGTGTACCTCACCCTGATTACGGGGCAGGCGGCCACGGCGGACGAACTTTATCGACTGGTGCAACAAATCGACTGGTCAAAGCATCTGGCGGCAGAAGACTATTTCACCATCAGCGCGACAGGCTCAACCGATGCACTTCGCCACACAGGATTCGTCGCCACGCGCATCAAGGATGCGATTGTCGACCAGTTTCGTGAACGAACCGGCTCGCGACCGACGATCGACAGCGAACAACCCGACATTCGCTTGCATTGCCACCTGACGGCAAGTGGACACACCACACTCTCGCTTGAACTCTCGAACGGCTCGCTGCATCGGCGTGGGTATCGTACCGATGGCGGGCTGGCGCCGCTGCGGGAAACACTGGCCGCGGGCATGTTGTGGCGCGCGCGCTGGCCGCAACTGGTCGCTTCCGAAATCGAGACTGGCGCCGCGCTTTTTGATCCGATGTGCGGGTCGGGCACCCTGCTAATCGAAGCGGCCCTTCGCCTGACGGGCTTGCCGCAGAATTTGCGCGTTCAGCGCATCGGCTCAACTGGCTGGCTGGGCCATCGGGAGCAAGCCCAAAAGCAGGTGCTCGACAATCCACCCGAACGGATTGAGGGCATCGACAAGTTGACCTTGATTGGCCAGGACATCGATATCGAGCAGATCACCGCCGCACGCGCCAATGCGGAACGTGCCGGTGTTGATCATCTGATGGTTTTCCGTGAGGCGGATGCGTGGAAAGCCCCCTGCCCCCCCGAGTTTGAAGGCAAAACACGCGGACTGGTGGTGAGCAACCTGCCCTATGGTCACCGGCTGGACGTCGCCGGTGATCACATGAATGATCTCGGTAGCGAATCCAACTGGACGGTACTGACCGATCAATGGCAGCGCTGCTTCAATGGCTGGTATTGGGCCTTCTTGCTTCCGGAGGGTGAAGGGCAAAACTGGCCGCTGCGCTACGAGCGCGTATTTCCCATGGATCAAAGCGGTATTGCCATCGATATGATTCGCGGCAGTTTCGATGGCAAGGCCAGACGAGAAGCACCCGGTCCGATCGGGCTGGCCAATCGGTTATGTGCCGCAGCCGAACAGGCAAGAGCACTGGTCGATGCCGCACCTTTTGCCAATCGCCTGCAAAAAAATTACCGCCACCTGAAGAAACTGGCGGAACGTGAGGACTGGTGCTGTTTTCGCGTCTATGACGCCGATCTGCCGGACTTCAACTGTGCGATTGATCTCTATCGCGATGAGGCCGGTGAAACCTGGGCAGACATACAAGAATACCGGGCACCGAACAAAATCGATCCGCAACTCGCCCGTGCACGCTTATCGATCATTGTCGAACAGGTCATCGAGAATCTCGGTCTGGCAGAAAACCATAGTGTCGTGCGGCAACGCAAGCGCCAGACCGGCGCAGAACAATATCAGAAGATCACCCAAGAGCGCCTGGAACGCGTGGTTCACGAAGGCGGCACTCGTCTCTGGGTGAATCTCACCGACTATCTGGATACAGGGCTATTTCTGGATCACCGCTTGGTACGCAACCACGTCGCGGAGCTGTCGCGCGGGAAGAAACTGCTCAATCTGTTCTGCTATACCGCAACCGCATCGGTTCGTGCCGCACATCAGGGCGCCAGTCGCACCGTTTCGATTGATTTATCGAACACCTATCTCGACTGGGCCGAGCGAAATTTTGCATTGAACAATCTCAAGGTGGGCACGGAACACAGCCTGATTCGCGCCGATGTGCTCGACTGGCTCGAACAGCGCAGCAATACCATCTATCAACCCGAACGATTCGATGTCATTTTCTGTGACCCGCCGACATTCTCCAA
>NZ_DAIESY010000172.1:0-12575 GCF_027346185.1 Halothiobacillus sp. | reverse complement strand
GCTCTGCTCAGGTCCATGTGCTGACACACAGTCTTCACTATGGCATGGGTTGTTTCGAGGGCGTTCGAGCCTATAAGACGGATCGCGGAACATCCATCTTCCGGTTGGAAGATCACACGCGCCGCCTGGCGAACTCTGCCCGCATTCTCGGGATGCCCTTGCCTTATTCGGAGAGCGTAATCAACGAAGCCCATCGTGAAGTGATTCGTTCGAACAGGCTTGAGAGTGCCTATATGCGTCCGATCGTGTTCTATGGTTCCGAGGGCATGGGGCTTCGGGCGGATAACCTGAAAGTCCACGTGGCGGTCGCAGCCTGGGAGTGGGGCGCATATCTGGGGGCGGAGAATATTCAAAAAGGCATCCGGATCAAGACATCAAGCTATTCGCGGCACCATGTCAATGTGACGATGTGCAAGGCCAAGTCGACCGGCTCTTACATGAATTCCATGATGGCGTTGCGCGAAGCTACCCATGATGGCTACGACGAAGCCATGCTGCTGGATACCCAAGGCTTTGTTGCGGAAGGTTCCGGCGAGAATATCTTCCTTGTCAGGGACGGTATTTTGTATACACCGGATCTGACAGCAGCTCTTGACGGGATCACTCGCCGCACAATCATCACCTTGGCCAAACGATTTGGTTATGAAGTGATTGAAAAGCGCATCACGCGCGATGAAGTCTATATTGCTGATGAAGCATTTTTCACCGGGACGGCGGCCGAGGTCACTCCCATCCGTGAGGTCGATAACCGGCCGATTGGCAGTGGTTCACGTGGCCCGATTACCGAACGCTTGCAGTCGGCCTATTTTGATCTGGTCCATGGTCGCTTTGATGCTGAATTCGATGGTTGGCTCGATTTTACCGAGGTGCGTGTATGAACCCGAATACCGCAGCCCATCCTGAGCAATACAAAAAGGCCAGTGCTGCGCGTGAAGTAGCCATCCATCAGTCGGATCTGCCCGTATTTTGTCCTCGTGCAGATGAGACGCTTTGGAATGCGCATCCTCGCGTTTATATTCACCTTGAGAAGAAGGGTGATCAGGCGCGCTGTATTTATTGCGGCACGCTTTATCGGCTGATCGATTAAGCCGGATAAAGCGCATGTGGACTTTGGTGCAAAATAATCCGGTTATGGTTGCCATCATCGTCGCGGTGGTGCTGATCGCAATTGCGCTTCACGTGGGTATTTATATGGTGATCAAGCGATTGGTGAATCGAGACTCGCCCCCGGCATCGGATGAATAAGTGCCACTTAATATCAGGTTTTTTACTGTCCCGCCTTTGCGGGATTTTTTTCGTGTCTGATGCTTGGTTGGTGTGTCGATGGAAACACAACGTCAGGTGCAACGATGTTTATGAAATCGTTCACGTACCAACTGGGCAACATAAGGCGTGTCGTTGACAGGCGTGTATTGCCACTGTTCCAGTTTGCCCTCGAATGGGCGGGTTACACCCTCGCTTCTCAGTGCTTGGTGAAAATTGTTCAATCGGCCGGAATAGCCATCAAAATCCAAGGTGTGCACAGGTTTGCCAGTTGAGGCGGCTTCCGACACCATCGACACCGAATCGCCAGTCACAATCAGATAATCTGCCATGCCAAGAATTGCGTGATAGGGGTTCGGCCCCTCGTTGTTCCAGAACCAGTGCGTTGTGCCCGCAAGCGCCGTTTCCATGGCTGCGATATTTTCCGTGCCTGTGCGTCGCGATGCCGTGATCCATAAGTGAGCGCTGTGATCAGCTGCTACCTTCAGCAGCGTTTCGATCAATGCTCGACTTTTTTTGGGCGTCAGGGTGGCCGTCGCATTACTGCCGCCAATCAGAACGCCAATAATTGGCCGTTGTTGTTTGATCTCGATCAGCTCCGGGTGAATGTCGGTTTGCTGTGTCATGGCCTGTTCAATTTTTTCAGGCGTGACATGGTGCAGTGCGCCACGGGTATTGACGACATTCGGTCCGATTAAACCGTCGTGACGGGGTGGCACGATCAGGTCCACCAGATGATGCGGCATCTGCGGGTTCTGGATATGCACGGTGAATACCCGCCCGCCGCTGGCTCGTTTGACCCCCAGCGCGGTAGCGGCGCCCAGGCGCCCACAGGATATGATGATGTCCGGCCACGGCGCCTTCAATGGAGAGGATTGTGGGGTGAGGCGGGTATGCGCTTTGGATAGCCAGTGGCCGGGCAGCCAGCGCCAGGGCTTGGTCAGATTGACTAGCTTGACCTCGAACGGCCAGCCGATGTGCTCGGCCAAGCCAACCGCCTGGTTGCGCAAACCGACGGCATCATTTGTTAGTAGCCAGATTTTGGGTGGCGATGATGTTTCCTGCGGTTCCGTGCTCATGCCGAGGTGACAGGTTCGTTCGGGAAGGCGAGCTCGTGGCGGTTACGCCATTCCTGAGTGACATAGTTGATAATCAGGGTACGGCGTATACCATTGATTTTTCTTGGTTCGAACCCATGCCACGTATTGGTTGACGGGACGAAGATCATCGCCGTATTGAATGTAGCGGGTATGCGCTGGGCGGGCGATTCTTTGGTCAGATAAATGTCCGTTCCCCAGCTCTCATGTTCCGGATCTTCGGACATGTAAGCCAGCATGGTGAATTTTTTCACACCCAGATCAGTGTGGGGTTCCAGCCAGAAGCCTTGCGTGTCGAGCGCGTATTCAATACGCAGGTTGGTACCGGTCAGGTCAAGGCCACAGCACTTCTCAATCACACGAATCATTTCGGGTGATTGCAGTGCATGTGCAATGGCCGAGCAGGTGGGGTAGCGCGCGATGGCATCCTGATCAAAAAACTTACGCAGTTCGTTGTGGGTTTCCCGTCGCCCACCCGTATCATCAATGGCGGGTGGCGAGAACGGGAGCTTGGCAATCGATTGGGCTGTTTCCACCGGAAACAACTCACGTAAGCGCCAGTGCCGGTAGGGTGACTCTTCGGGTTTTGCGGACTCGAATGAGTGCTTCAGGCTGGCTTTTACAGCATCTAATAGCGTTGAATCGGGCATGCGCATGACCTTAAGATAACTAAACGACGGGAAGATAATGGCAGGTATAATAAACTTCTTATCGCCTAAACGTTAATTTGTGTCCAATCTATGACCCTATTGCCAGTTAATCCGGCCGCTGATCGGCCCGTCGAGCGTCAGTCGCTGATTGTGATGCAATTGCTGCCCGCGCTTGAAAGTGGCGGTGTCGAGCGCGGCACCATTGAAATTGCGGCCGCGCTCATGGCGGTAGGGCACAAGGCCATCGTGGTGTCGGGCGGCGGGCGCATGGTCGCTGAGTTGGAGGCGCTGGGTGCCGAACACATCACCCTGCCCATTGGTAAGAAATCCCTGACCAGTCTGCGCTATATCCCGATTCTGCGGCGCTTGATGCGGGAAAAACAAGTGGACATCGTCCACCTGCGTTCACGATTACCGGCCTGGTTGGGATATATGGCCTGGAAGAAACTTGATCCAGCTACTCGCCCGCGCTTGGTGACGACGGTACACGGGCCATACACCCCCAACTTCTATAGCGCCGTCATGCTCAAAGGTGAGCGCATCATCGCGGTTTCCGACATGATCGTTGCGTACATCCGCCGGCATTACCCGTGGGTTGATTCCGCCAAAATCACACGCATCTATCGTGGCGTCGATCCGGTTGCATTCTCGCCGGAATATCAACCCGAGTCGGCCTGGTTGACGCGTTGGCAGACAGAGTTCCCGCAAGCGGTCGGGAAATGGACCATTACTTTGCCGGGGCGAATCACGCGTTGGAAGGGGCAGCTTGATCTTCTTCAAATTGTTGCACGCCTGAAGGCAGAAGGTATCCCAGTTCATGCATTGATCGTAGGCGGCGCGCATCCGCGAAAGCAGTCGTTTTTGCAGGAAATCGAAGCGGAAATTTCGCGACGGAATTTGACCGAGGACGTGACCCTGGTCGGTCAGCGTTCAGACCTCAAAAACATCATGGCGATCAGTGATATCGTGCTCTCGCTGTCGACCGAGCCGGAAGCATTCGGACGGGTCAGTCTGGAAGCCTTGAGTCTTGGGCGCCCTGTTCTTGGTTATGCCCACGGCGGCGTGGGTGAACAACTCGCGGCCATGTATCCCGCCGGTGCCATTGCACTGGGTGATATCGATACGGCCGTTGCCACATTGTCACGCTGGTATCGAGATGGTGCGCCCGAGGTGCCCTCCGAGTGTCCGTTCACTTTAGCGTCAATGCAGGCACAAACTTTCTCGGTATATGCTGATTTATTGGCTTCGCCCCGAACACGCTAAGGTCTCTTTGATTGGAGAATTTGCTCGTAGAAAGCAACTGTTTTTGCCGTCATCTGAGCCAAGGTCAGTTCATGGCGAGCGCGGGTGCAATAGGGCTCGTAGCGGGCACGTAAATCTGGCCATTGATTGAGCGCCCATTGCAGTGCGTTGTGCAGGGCATTGGTATCGTCGCAGGGTACGACGGCCTCGCGGGGCAAAAATTCGCGTGCGCCCGGAATATCGGTAGCGATGATGGGGACGCCCGCGTGGAGCGCCTCGACCAACACATAGGGAAATCCTTCGCGCCGCGATGACATCGCCAACAAATCCGCCGCTTGCATAAGCTCGGGCACGTCAGCGCGGAAGCCGACGAAGATCACCCGTTTGCCGAGCCCTTGTTGCGCGGCTTGCCTTTTGAGGGACTCTTCTTCCTTGCCGGTGCCCACAATCACCAATTTGCCGGGTAAATCGCGCCAAGCAGAAATTAGGTTATCGAAACCTTTGGCTTCGACCAACCGACCTACCGCTAAAGTGAGCGGTTCATCCGGCGTGCACCAGCGCGCTTTCAACACGCTACGCTGCGTGTCGGATAGGGTTCGAATTGGGGCGATGCCATTTTCAACAACCAAACTCTGGGCATGCTTCAAGCGCTGCTGTGCGGGATGCGAAACGGCGATGACCCCATCAAAAGCGGTGAATGGTTCGGTGTGGTGTTTTACATTGTGCAGGGTTGCAATGCGTGCAGGCGCGGTGGTGCCGCATAAATTCGTCATGAAGGCGGCCTTGTTCGCCTGCGCGTGAATCACATCGGGGGCGAAGGCGTCTAAATCTCGCCGTAATTGCCATAAGGCGAGCAGGTTGAATCGCCAGGTTGTTGCGGCGAGTTCACGAAGTTGAATCGACGGGTCAAGCTTTTCTCGAAAGCTGGCGTCGCCGAAAACGCAAACCGTGTGCGCTTTGGCCAGTTCATTGGCCAAGTCGATGACATGGCGCTCCAAACCCCCATAGCCTTTGCTGACGATGACTAAGGCAATGCGCATAAGCTTTTTATACCCCGATTTTGAATGGTTTTGGCATGATACACTGCGCTGAATTTAAGATAAGCCTCGTGAGGATGGGCGGATGAACGCAAACAGGTTGGTCGATATGCGCGCCTTTGATGCCGCACCTTTGGTGAAAGAACCATTCATGCATTTTGTGGCACATGATTTTGTGCCCAAGTCCGTCATGGTCGATATCGATCGAGACTTCCCCGAGGTGCCCAAGCGGGGCAGTTTCCCCATGAGCGAACTCGACAGTGGGCCGAGTTTCAAGGCGTTGGTCGAGTACCTCGAGAGTGAGGAAGTGGCGCGCAAGTTTTCCGAAAAACTGGGTATCGATCTGGTTGGTAAGCCCACTACCATGACGATTCGCGGGTACAGCGGCGAGCAGGATGGCCGCGTTCATACCGATTCGCGCTCGAAACTGGTGACCGTCTTGCTGTATCTGAACAGTGATTGGAATCCGGCTGATGGCGGCTTGAGACTGCTCAATTCAGATAATTTGGAAGACAGCTTCGATGAAGTGATTCCGGCGGCAGGCACCCTGCTCGCATTCGTCAACACCGAGAATGCCTGGCACGGCCATAAGCCATTCGTCGGCCAGCGGCGCAGCATTCAGCTCAACTGGGTTGTCAGTGACGCTGCCGTGCGCCGCAGTCAGTGGCGTCACGGGCTTTCGGCTAAGATCAAGCGCTGGTTTGGCGGCGGGAAGAAAGCAAAGCCGGTCGATGATGCGTATTGATCCTGTCGCCGTCCTCGGTTCGATCGTGTGTTGGATCGCGGCATGATTGAAGGGGTGCTGGTCGACGCTTTCGGCTTGGCCGGGGTGATCGCGCTGCTGGCATTGGCCGCTCGTTGCAATTTCTGGCGCTGGCCGAAGCCGCTCGGCTGGCCGCGCATTTTGATGTATCACCGCATTCAACCCGCTGCTGTCGATAGGTCACGGGGCGAGGGAATCACGGCAACGACAACGCAGTTTGAGGCTCATCTGACCTGGCTGGCCGCGCACGGTGCGCGATTCGTGACAGTATCCGAACTGATGGCTGCCGAAAATCCGGCGCATATGGTCGCGATCACCTTTGATGATGGTTACGCGGACAACTTCACCCATGCCTGGCCGATTCTGAAGAAATTTTCTGCTCCGGCCACCATTTATCTGGCGCCGGATATGCCGGATATCGAGCGCCTGAGCCTTGAAATGATTGCCGAGATGAGCGCGGCAGGTATCGAGTTTGGTGCCCACACGATGACTCATATTCACTTGCCGTCAACCGACGACAATCAGGCGCTGGCCGAAATTCAAGCCTCGAAAAATGCGGTGGAATCACTGACGGGCAAGCCCTGCACGAGTTTTGCCTATCCGTATGGCAAATTCTTCGACAAGCACGTGGCGATGGTCGCTGCGGCCGGATTCGAGACTGCCGTGACCACCAGGAAAAAAATCTTGCCGCGCCGGAAGTTCGATCTGTTGTGTCTGCCGCGTTTGTCGATGGTCGGGCAAATGAACCGGTTCGAATTCTGGCTGACCATCACCCGAGGACGCTATCGCGTATGAATGACGTTGCCCCCACTCCCCGTGACCTGCGTGACGGTGTGCCGGTCAGTGTGTTTCTGATCACCAAGAATTGCGCCCGGTGGCTGGATGAGGTGCTGAGTGCTGTGTCGGGTTTTGCAGAAATCGTCGTCGTCGATTCCGGCTCGACTGATGAAACCTTAGCGATTGCCGAGCGCCACGGTGCGTGCATCGTGCATCAGGAATTTCTGGGATATGGGCAGCAAAAGCAGGTGGCGCTTGATCTGTGCACCCAATCCTGGGTGCTCAATCTTGATGGTGATGAAGTGGTCGATGCCGAACTGCGCGACGCGATTATCGAACTGGTACAGCGTGACGATCCCAACGTGATTGGCGGACAGGTTCGATTCCGCGATTGGTTCATCGGCGTGCCAGCCAGTAAACACACGCGGGCGATTTCGCGCGTGCGCTTGTGGCGTCGTGGGGCTGGGCGCTTTCTGTCCGAGCAGATCGTGCATGAATCCGTGCAACTGGATGCGGGCGGGCGAATCGAAAACTTGCCCGGTTGGGTTGAGCATTATGGCGTGGAATCCGTCACCCTGCGGGTGCAGAAGATCAACCACTATTCGACCCTGCGCGCCGAACTGGACGCCAGCCGGGGCAAAAAACCATCGGCGCTCAAGCTGTTCACCATTTTCCCGCTGCGCTTTTTGAAAAATTACCTGCTGCGGCGCGCTTTTCTCGACGGCCGTCGCGGACTGATTCAGGCGATGGCGAGCGCGTATTACTCCTTTCTTATCGAAGCCAAGAAATTCGAAGCCGCAGAGCGCGAGCGTTTGGGGCTGGCGTCTAAACCCTAGGGAAGCGCTGATTTAATCAGTGCTTCCCGCTCGGGGCAGGATGCCCCAACACGAACAAAGACGTAAGTCTTTGATTCGTAAGGGCTATCGCGGGCGTGTACCGCGATGAGCGAGCTGATTTATTCCATGGATGGAATAAATCAGCATTTACCTAGGATAAATCATGAATTCGGATCACTTTGTGCAAAATTCGGTGTCACCAGCCTATCGACCGTTGGACTGGGCGCAGAAATGGGCGCTCATTGGCGTGCTGCTCTTGTCAATTTTGGTGCTGTTCAAGCGGGTGCCCGCCGAAGTAGCGGTCGGGGTGACCGTTCTGATCGCGCTGTTCGTTGCGATTCGTCGTCGGGATTTCTCCTGGTTGGCGCAAGGTTGGGTGTACGCGGCAGCTGCACTGTCGGTTATTTTGCTCGTGCTCTCGCCCTTCTCGGTGAATCCGGCCAACTCTGCTTTGTCCGCCGTGCTGGCTTTCCGTTGGCCCGTATTCGCCGCAGCGCTGATCTGGTTGTTCTCAAAGCAGCCCGATACCCTGGTATGGTTCGAGCGCGCCATGCTGGCCGTGATTGTGTTCATTGTGCTCGATACGTTCTTGCAGTACGCCATTGGGCGGGATATTTTCGGGCATGTGCCGAACAGTCCGGTTCGTCTGACAGGGCCATTCGAGCACCCCATGGTGGGCACGTTTACGGATCGGTTCTGGTTTATCGGGCTGGCAGTCGTCTGGTTCGCCGCGTTGCGATGGCGAGAACTCTGGGCATTGCTCGCCATTGCCGGTATGTCGGCAGTCGGCGCGTTATTCCTGTTTTTAACGGGTGAGCGAGCTGCGTTGTTAACCTATTTACTGGGTAGTGGTTTGGTAATGCTGGGCGTGATGATTCACCATCATCGTTGGCGTATGCCGCTGATCGGACTGCTCGTCGTGCTCGGTGTGGCCGTGGCCGGGGTTGCCATAACCCAGAAAGAAATGGTGCATCGCAGCGTGGATTCGACGGTTCACACCATCGGGCATCTGGATGAAACCGTCTATGGTCTCAACTTTATGACGGCCTTCGCCGAATTTGAGGCCAAACCCTGGACGGGGGTTGGCACGCGTGAATTCAAAGCCTATTGCGATACTCATCTGCCAGCCTACAAGGCGCGCTACGACGCCATGGGTTTTGATGGCGCGGTGATTCATCCGCATAATTTTTACAGCGGTATGTTGGCCGAGGGCGGCATTTTCGCTTTCGTCATTTTCGTGACCATGGTGCTGTTATTGTTTGCCAAAGTGATTGGTGACTCGATTCGTCACGGTGTGCCGATGCAAGCCTACTTTGGTAGCGCCGTTTTGCTTACCACATTCTGGCCGCTGCAAAGCACGATGGAATATTTCAATGGCTGGACTGCAGCCGTGATCTGGACGGGTGTGGCGTGGTCGATGGCCCGTGCCCGTGCTGCCTGAGCGTGTGCCACCACAATCCGGACAAAATGTGGTGACCGATACGGCGATTATCCTCCCGCATCGAGAGGCTTTTTCTGTCGATCGGCCGGGCGCGATTGCACTGACCCTGGCGACCCAGCTTGAAAATGCATCCATCCACAGCGCGATTTGGGGCGATCCGTTGCGTGCGGCATCGCTCGTTCCTGCGGTGCCGTACGTCGGACTGGCGACGCCCAAATGGTGGCCGGCACGACAGACGGTGCGTTATCGTTGGGCGATTGCTCGCGCCATAAAATGCCATACCCCGAGGCGACTGGAAATCCAGAATCGGGCGCACCTGTTTCATGAGTTTAGCCACCTCAAGCAGGGCTTGTCCCTGTATCTTCATAATGATCCGCTGTCGATTCGTGGCCTGAAAACGCCCGACGATCGGCTGCGGATATTAACGCGTGCTGATTATGTGGCCGCCGTCAGCGAATTTATTCGGCAGCGTTTTTGCGAGGGTGTCCCTGAATCGCTGTGTGCGCCCGTGGTCGTTGTGCCCAACACAGTGGATATGAATCAATTCGCGCCAGAGACCGAAAAAAGCAAAGAAATTTTGTTCGTAGGAAGGCTGATTCCGGAAAAGGGTGCGTTGCCCCTATTGCAGGCGTTGCAGACGGTGTTGCCCCGGTTTCCCGAATGGCGTGCCCGCTTTATCGGCGCCTGGCATTTCGGGCAAACCACGGCGCAGTATCCGCACGAACGTGAGTTGCTGGCGACTCTTCAGCCACAAATGCGCGACCGGATTCTGTTCGACTGGTATCAGCCTTATGAGATGGTGACCACGGCATTCAATCGAGCGGCCATCGCGGTGGTGCCGTCGCTCTGGGCGGAGCCCTTTGGCCGAACAGCGCTGGAAGGCATGGCGGCGGGCTGCGCGGTGATCGCTTCGAATAGCGGCGGCCTGCCGGAAGTGATCGGCGAGGCAGGGCTGCTGGTCGATCCAACGGCTGAACATCTGTCGGATGCATTGACGCGATTGTTGTCCGATGATGCCTATCGTCAGGCCATCGGGGCACTCGGTGCGACCAGGGCACGAACGGTGTTTGAGCCGTCGGTCATCCACGAAAAAATCAATCTTCTGCGAAGAAGTTGATTACTCCGGTTCGACTGCGGCGTCGGCTTTATCCGGTGCCCGGTTTTTGTAGCGTCGATGGCCCCATAGATATGCACCTGGTTGAGCGCGTATTTCCTCTTCCAATACGGTGACGAGCCTGGCCGTATCGGCGACATCATCGCCACTAGGCAGATTTTCCAGCGGTGGGTGAATGATCACCTCGTAGGTTTCCCCCGATCGGCGCATGTAATAGGGCAAAACCACCGCATTGCCCATCCGTGCCAGAATCGGAATGGCCAGATTGGTGGTGCAGGGGACGCCGAAGAAGGGAATGAAGGCGCTCTGTTTGCCGTGGAAGCTTTGATCGGCCGCCGTCCAGATAATCCCGCCTTTTTTGAGTGTGCGGACCATGGCACGCGTGTTCTCGCGATCGATCAGACTGGCCACGTGCTTGCGACGCCCGACGTTGATCAGCTCGTCGATGACGGGGTTATCGTTCGGGCGATAAACGGCATGAACCGGCCAGCGTCGTGCGGCAAGATAAACGGAAACCTCGCCCTGGGTGAAATGGCCTGCATTGAGTATCACGCCCTGGCCGCGGGCGAGCGCGGCTTCAACATGCTCCGCGCCGGTGACCGTGTGCGCAGGCGGTGGTTCGGTTTTGCCATACCACCCCCAGATGGATTCCAGCGCATCCTCGCCCAGGCGGTCGAAATGTTCGTTAATGATCTCATCGCGCCACGCTGCCGTGGAATCGGGGAAGGCAGTTTGCAGGTTTTGCGCCATAATCTTGCGTCGCTTACCGACGAAACGTTTACTCAGGCGTCCCAATAGTGCGCCGAGGCGGAGTCGTGCAGATTGCGGCAGGGCGGCAATGCCGCGTAGCAGCAAGGTAAGCAGACCCAGTGAAATTTTTTGCAGGAAGGATAGCGAATGCGTCATGACGGCGATTTTAACAGTTGGCATCACTGTGGGTACTTCGGTGTGCATGTTTTCTCATGACCTTTTTTCCTGGTTTATGAGTTTGTGGGCATATCGCTTCGCATTGGGCCTCGCTTTGCCGTGGCTGATTTTCGATGCCTTGCGTCGCTACTTGCGCGCACCCGGATCTCATCGGGTTCTCGGGGCCCAGTTCGGCCGAATTCCTGATGATTTACCCGCCGGGAGTATCTGGCTGCATGCGGTTTCTCTGGGAGAGATTCGGGCGGCGGCCTCCTTGATTCGCGCACTGCAATCGCGTTGGCCCGATGTGCCTTTGGTGGTGAGCACCATGACGGAAACCGGTGCCCAAGCGGCGCGAGAATTGGGGCTGCGGCATTTCTATGCCCCGTTTGATTATGCCTTCGCGCAACGCGCCGTGCTCCGGCGACTTCGGCCGAAATTGATCGTTGTGATGGAAACTGAACTCTGGCCGAATTGGGCGCGGGTGGCACAGGCTTGCGGCGTGCCGATGGCGGTGGTCAATGCCCGCTTGTCGGATCGGTCATTCCGGCGGTATCGCCGGTGGGGTGGCACCTTGCTCAAACAGACGCTGAACCGTATCGGCCTGATCTGTACCCAATCGAGTGATGATCAGGCGCGATTTCGCGCCCTCGCGCCAGACGTGATGCACGAGCGCATCATCGATTGCGGCAATATCAAATTTGATGTGGCAAAGCCCGAAGTCGCGTCCTGGTCTGCAGGTGCCCGCCCCGTCTGGTTGGCGGCGAGTACCCATGAAGGTGAAGAGTCCTTGCTTCTGGATGCGCATAGATACTTGTTGGCGGATCATCCCGATGCGTTGCTGGTCCTGGCGCCAAGGCACCCTGAGCGGGCGCAGCAGGTGTTGTCGTTGATGTCGAGCCGAGATTTGAATGCCCAGCGCTCGTCGATGGGGCTAAGGGTCGATACAAAAACCCAGGTGCTCCTTGTCGACCAGACGGGATTGCTCATGCAATTTTTTGCCGCAATCGAGGTGATATTCATGGGCGGCTCTCTTGTCATGACGGGCGGGCATAATCCCATCGAACCGGCCGTGTTCGGCCGTGCGGTACTCAGTGGGCCGAATGTGCATAATTTCCGGGCGGTGTTCCGATTGCTGGCAGAGCGAGACGCTGTGCGTATGGCGGAAGATGCAGCGGACGTGGTCGCCGCCGTCGAATCTGCCTGGGCGCAACCGGAAGCATGGCGACAAGCCGGAGCACGTGCCCATGCTGTCGTGCAAGCCAATCGAGGGTCGACGGCGCGTGTCGTTGATGCCTTGGATCGTATTTTATCGAGGAGTTGAGTGTGTTTGATCCGCCAATGAAAAAGACAGTCACCGTGGCAGCGCCTGTCATCCGCGCGCAAGGGCTGGTGAAGCAGTTCGGGCAATTTCGTGCCGTGGATGGCATCGATTTCACGATTCCTCCG
>NZ_DAIESY010000165.1:0-3344 GCF_027346185.1 Halothiobacillus sp. | reverse complement strand
TCGGCTCGTGTTCGAGTTGAACGAGCGCGAATCGCTGGCCGACCTGAACCTGTTCGATCGGTTCATCGAGGAACTGCACGGTTTTGACTTCAAATTCGCGATTGACCAGACAACACCGGGCCACTGGGTTTTCCAGCACCTGCGTCGTCACACCGTTGATTATGTGAAGATCAATGCCGATTGGCTAACCAATCGCAGCCAGATCGCCAGGGATCGCGCGTTTATCGACAGCCTGCTGGGTCTCGCGCGAGCGTTGTCCGTCACCATCATTGCGCAGGAAATTGAAACAGCCGAACAACTCTCTGCCGTGCGGGCGGCTGGTATTTCCTGGGTTCAGGGGCCGTTATTCGCACAGGAGATGCCGCTGGCCGAACTCAGCCCCGCAGTCGATGAACCAACGACAGAGACGGACACCGCTTTGTGAGCCTCAACTAGGCTCGACGCGCGGGTGGATCAGGACGCGAGCCGAATATCTTTGAGCGTCTTCAGTGCCGCCGCACGCGCCGTTTCAATGAAGGCCACCACATAGGCCTGATCACACTCTTGCCGACGCAAAGCAAGATAAAGCGTCGCATGGATACCGTCCTCGCCCAATGGGCGCGCCACGATGCTGCCTTGCACGAGTTCATCGACGATGGCCCAGGCAGGCAATGCGGACACCCCCCGGTTACTGGCAACCCATTGGGCAATCATCACGGTCAGCTCCGAGCTTCGCGTTGCCGCCGGTTCAATGCCAGCAGGCGTTAAAAAGCGGGAAAAAATGTCCAGCCTGTTTCGATTCACGGGATAGGTAATCACCGTTTGAGAAGCCAGCATTTGCGGTGTAATGACTTTTTCTGCGACCAGAGGGTGCTGCGGTGAGAGTGCAAGCACGACTTCATAGTGAAACAGGGGAACAAAACTGATTTCCGGATCATCGACAGGATCAGAGCTGACTACGACATCCACGAGACCGCGTTTGAGCGCATCGAGTGCATCGAAGCTATGAGACAGCGATAAATCCGTATCGATATTCGGCCACTGTTCGCGGTAGGCATTCAGGGTCGGCAGAAGCCATGAAAAGCAGGAGTGGCATTCCAGCGCAATAAACAGCCGCCCCGTATCCCCACCCGCCAACTGACGCAGATCGCGATCGAGTTCGTCCATCAGTGGCAGTAATTGCGTCGCCGCCTGCAAGAAACGACGACCGGCCGGTGTAGGCTGCATGGGCCGCGAGCGGCGGGAAAACAGCGTCAATCCGTAATAATCCTCAATCGCGCGAATCTGATGCGACAACGCAGACTGCGTCAGATGCAGCTGCTCGGCCGCCAGCGCCAAAGAATCACTCTCAGCCACCGCGCGGATGGTGCGCAGGTGGCGGATTTCCAGAAACATCAGCAGCCCCAGCCGGTCGCGATCATGCGGAATCTCGCGGTGTTTTCATCGTCACCAGTTCCTCTGAAGAGGTGGGATGAATGGCGACTGTGGCATCGAATTGGGCTTTGGTCAGCCCGGCTTTCACAGCGACGGCAAAGCCTTGCAGCATTTCGTCGACACCATCACCGACCAGATGCAGGCCGACAACACGCTGTTCCTTACCCACACAAACCAGTTTCATCGCCGTTTTGAAGCCTTGCGCGGACAAGGCATAACGCATGGGCGTGAAGCGGGTCTCATAGATGGTCACCGCCTCATCGCCGAATTCTTTGCGCGCGGCCTCCTCGGTCAGGCCAACGGTACCAATCGGTGGATGAGCAAAAACGACCGTAGGGATGTTGTTGTAATCGAGCCTGGCCTGCGTTTTTCCGTTGAAGAGCCGCTCGGCCAGTTGCCGACCCGCCGCGATGGCAACCGGTGTCAGCGGTGCCCGCCCGGTGATGTCGCCAATGGCATAAATACCGGGCACATTGGTGTTCTGGTAGTCGTCGGTCGGGATGATGCCGTTTTGCTGCACGGTCACGCCGGCTGCTTCAAGCCCCAACGCACGTGTGTTCGGTGCACGGCCCACGGCCCAGATGATTTCATCGAAGGGCCCGAGTTTTTCACCATCTGACGACTCGATGAACTTGCCCACCCCGGTCTGCGTGAGCGCCTTAACCCGGAAAGGCAATTTCAAAACTACGCCCAGATGATGCAAATTCTCGGTAGCAACTTCGCGAACCATCTCATCGAACGGCGCGATCACCGATTCGAGCATATCCAGCAACGTCACCTCACTGCCGAACGAACGCAAAACGCCAGCCAACTCGACGCCGATATACCCGCCACCGATCACGGCCACGCGCGGTGGCAGCTCGGTCAGTTCAAAAAAACCGTCTGAAGTAATGCCCAGCTCCTTGCCCAGCACCGGCGGCACAAAGGGCACACCGCCCGTGGAAAGCACAATGTGCGACGCGGTGTAGATTTGCTCGTTCACGGCCACGGTGGTCGCCGAGGTCAGCACGCCCTTGCCCTGAATGACAGTGATACCCAATTCCTGTGCGTATCCGCCCCAGTAGCTGCGGATGTTGTTCACAAACTGATTGCGCCCGGCGACAAGCTTGCCGAAATCGATCTGATCGTGCACGGCAGGGAAACCCCAGCCTTCCGCTTCATGCCGCGCATGCGCCATGTTGGCGGCATACCACATGACTTTTTTCGGCACACAACCCAAATTCACGCAGGTGCCACCCAAATGCGCCGGTTCGATCACGGCGACACGCTGGCCGTATTGCACCGCGCGCTCGGCCACGGCCAAACCGCCGGAACCACCACCTAATACAATCAGATCGAATGCTGTGCTCATGAGGAATTCCTATCGTATCGGCCTGTTCGGCCTGCTTGTGGGTTTGAAAAGTATCGCCTTATCAATCACATCAGTGATTGATTTTCGGATATCGGGTCCGGGCGTGCACCGAACCCGTTATCGCTGAAAAACTCATGGATGGGGTTTTTCAGAATTCTGTTGGTGCATCACCGAAAACGAAGCGGACGGCCCAGGCCATACGCTTGAGTTTCAGTTCAGGCCCGGCGTTTCGAGCCTGAAAAGGGTGCCCACGTCTTATTGATTGGCAGCCAACCATTCGGCCAGCTTGTCGCTACCGCCGATCAATTTGCCGTCGATGAACACCTGCGGAACCGATTCCGAACCAGTCGCCGCACGTAAGCCGCGCAGATTGACGTGCTCGCCGACCAGAATTTCATCAAAGACCATGCCTGCATCACGCAACATGCCTTTGGCGCGCGCGCAGAACGGGCAGGTACGGCGGGAGAACAGCATGACAGAATGTGGTTTGACCGCATTCGGCGCCAGCCAGTCGAGCATGGTATCGGCATCGGAGACTTCATACGGGTCGCCTTCGACATTCGGCTCGATGAACATTTTT
>NZ_DAIESY010000134.1:0-6136 GCF_027346185.1 Halothiobacillus sp. | reverse complement strand
AGCCGGCTCCCGATCACATCTGGCGTCATTCCCCCATCGGCAAGGCTGCGCACACTACACCACCCACCCCGCGCTAGGACAACTCAGAAGGGGACATTTCAGCTTTGGAAAAAAGGGGACATTTTAGAATTGGGTTGACAGTGCGATTACTTTGTAAATGCTGATTTATTCCATCCTTGGAATAAATCAGCTCGCTCATCGCGGTACACGCCCGCGATGGCGCTCACGAATCAAAGACGTACGTCTTTGTTCGTGTTGGGGCATCCTGCCCCAAACGGGAAGCACAGAATAAATCAGCGCTTACCTTTCGTTGTTGCAGCGTAAACGATTGATCGGGTGCCTCAGAGCGAAGCGCGTAATTGCCACAGGCATTGGCCGCTGGAGCGGTATTTATGCTCAAAGGGTGTGAGTGATTGTGAATCGTTTTGCAGGCGCTGTATCGTTGATTTTTTGTTATGGAAATTGAGTGAAAGCGCCATTTCTTCGAGATAGATCGGCCAGTTGCTGCGACACTCAAATTCTCCACCCAGCGCCAATAAGACCGGGAAAATCGGATGAGCATGGAACCGTCGCATCAAATGTTTGGGTTTGGGTTCCGGGTTGGGATAAAGCAGATAATGACGTTCAGGCCGCCAGCCCGCTTGGTTTGCCAATCGCCAGAAATCGAGAAGATCAGCCCGTAACAGCAAACAGTTATCAGGTGTGTGCTCTCGCTGGCGGGAAAGCCGGTGTTCTGAGCGGTCGATGCCGATGATTTGATGCTCGGGAAACATTTGCGCCAGCGCGCGTGAACTATCCCCCGTGCCACAGCCTGAATCCAGAATCAATCCGCCTTTCCTTTGCAAAAGCCAATCTTGCGCACGATCAAATGCGGCCCGGTTGTAGTCTGTGATGGGTTTGGCCCAATCACTTCGGCTGTATTTGGCGATTTGTGCCAGCAAATGTTCGTGTGGCGCTGTTTGAGCGGAAACGACCGGGCTCGAATTGCCTGGTGTGGGCGGTTGGTTGTGCATGAGTTGATTGAAATGATTCGGCATGGCAAGAGCATACAACAGGACGTCTCAGCCACCTCGTCCCGACTGACCGTTTATGGCGCAGATGCGGTAACCCGTTGGGATTGCGGGGTACAAATCGTGTTGATGTGCGCCAGTTCCGGATTGCTTTCAGGGTAATCGCGGGTGAAGTGCAGTCCGCGACTTTCATGGCGGGCGAGTGCCGATTTCACGATCAAATCCGCGACTTCGACCAAGTTGCGCAGTTCGAGCAGATTTTTGCTGACGCGGAAGTGGGCGTAATAATCCTGAATCTCGCGCCGGAGTAACGCAATCCGGTGTGCGGCGCGTTCCAGCCGCTTGGTGGTGCGGACGATGCCGACGTAATCCCACATGGCGCGGCGCAGCTCATCCCAGTTGTGGCTGACGATGACAGCCTCGTCGGGGTCGGTTACCTGACTGTCGTCCCAATCAGGAATGGCAGGAATGGCAGGAATGGGATGGGTTGCCGATTTGGGCGAATCGTGCCAGCTGACGATATCCTGCGCAGCCGCCTCGCCGTAGACCAGGCACTCCAACAATGAATTGCTGGCGAGGCGGTTCGCCCCATGCAGGCCGGTGTGGCTGGTTTCACCGATGGCGTACAAGCCCGCGATGTCTGTGCGTCCGTGCTTGTTGACCACAATCCCGCCACAGGTATAGTGTGCTGCCGGCACCACGGGCAGGGGCTGACGGGTCATGTCGTAACCGTATTGCAGGCAGCGTTCATGAATCATCGGAAAGTGTTCTTCGATGAAGGCCTTGCCTTTGAAGCTGATATCCAGATACACACAATCGGCCCCGGTGCGTTTCATTTCCGAGTCAATGGCGCGGGCAACGACATCGCGCGGTGCCAGTTCGGCATCCGGATGGTAGTCGGGCATAAAGCGCGTGCCATCGGGTAGCAGCAAAACCCCGCCTTCGCCCCGTACAGCCTCGGATATCAGGAAGGATTTTGCCCGTGGTTCGAACAGACAGGTGGGATGAAACTGCATGAACTCCATGTTGGCCACCCGGCAACCCGCGCGCCAACCCATCGCGATGCCATCGCCCGTCGAGCTATCCGGATTGGTGGTGTAGAGATAGGCCTTGGCAGCCCCGCCTGAGGCAAGAATGACTTGGTGGGCTCGTACGGTCTGGACATGATCCGACTTGATATCAAGCACATAAGCACCCACGCAGCGATTGGGTTGGTCGTTCAACCCTAAGCGGTGCGTTGTGATGAGGTCCACGGCGAGCTGGTGTTCAAAAAGCGTGATGTTCGGTCGCGCATACACCGATTCGAGCAAGGTTTCGATCAGAGTCCGCCCGGTGTGGTCGGCCGCATGGGCGATGCGACGCGTGCCGTGCCCGCCTTCGCGTGTCAGATGGAGGTGCTCTGATTCACCTGTGCTGGACTCACTGGAAAACGGCATACCAAGCGAGAGCAACCAGTCGATTTGTCTCGCTCCCGATTCGACGACTCGCCGCACAACATCGACGTCCGGCAAATCGCTTCCTGCGCGGCAGGTGTCACGGATGTGCTGTTCCACGTCTTCAATGCCCCCCAATGCCGCAGCGATCCCGCCTTGCGCCCACGGGGTGCTGCCTGAGTTGATCGGCCCCTTGCTGAGAATTGCGACTCGGACATTGGAGGGTAATCGTAGTGCGGCAGAAAGCCCGGCTGCTCCCGAACCGATGATAAGAACGTCTACAGGTGGGATTTGGGTCATTGGGAGCATTGATTCGGCTTGTCGATTGAACTTGAATGATGCGAGTATACTAGGCCAGTTAAGCCTTTGGGTTGCCGTTGTTTATGCGCGTCTGTCGATGCTGCGGTTAAAGACCGGCAACATTGGGCATTTTTTATTTGAACGGGCCACGAGGCTCGCTGGTATGAGGCTTTATGGCCACTGAAACGACCCCCTCGGTCACAGACCAAGCCACGGATCAACCCACAGATCAACAACTGGTGTTGCGCGCCCAACAGGGCGATCGCCGTGCGTTCGATTTATTGGTGCTCAAATACCAGCATCGCGTTCTGCGACTGGTCGGCCGCTTCGTTCGAGATCAGGATCAAGCCTTCGATCTGGCCCAGGAAGCGTTCATCAAGGCCTATCGCGCACTCGGGAATTTCAGGGGTGAAAGTGCGTTCTACACCTGGCTGTATCGCATTGCGGTCAACACCGCGAAAAACCAATTAGTTGCGGACGCTCGAAGTGGTTATTCGGTTTCACTGAACTCTGGTGGCGGAGATGAGTCAGATGAAGCATTACCCGAGCCGGAGGCTCTTCGCGACCATGCCAGTCCAGAGGATATGGCGGCCACACAGGAACTGGAAGCCGAGATTCGGGCCGCCATCAGAGCATTGCCCGAGGATTTGCGTACGGCCTTGACTCTGCGCGAGATGGAAGGCCTGAGTTATGAAGAAATCGCGGTCGTGATGAACTGCCCGATCGGTACCGTGCGATCCCGGATTTTTCGGGCGCGTGAATCGGTCGAGGAACGCATCAAGCCGTTGCTGGATTCCTGAGCCGGGATGAGTTTTGAATCGTGCGAAATCCGTTTGACACAACCCTTCTATCTGGGGGAAATCGATGAATACCCAACATAATGCCCACATGCCACTGCCTTCGACGCCCGAGGAAGCCCTTTCAGCCTGGTGGGACGATGAGTGCATGCCACATCAAACCGATCGGCTGATGTCTGTAGCCGCTAGTGACGCGCGTCTTAGCCTGCGCTGCTATTCCCTGATCGGGGCTGCCCTGCGTCAGGAGCATCTGGATAATCGGGATGTATCGGCCTTGATTTCGGCGCGGCTGGCCGAAGACGAAGGTCAGGCTCAGCAACTCGCGCAGGATCTGGCTTCGACGAGTCGCGGGCGGGTGTTGCCGTTCCCGCAATCTCAGGTTCGTCGCTCGATGAATCGCTGGCGTGGCGCGATTGCCGCTTCATTCGTCGCCGGTCTGGTTGGGGTGGGTATCTGGATGATGCCGCAAAATACACCGGAGAATGCGTTGATTCAGCAGGCCCAGAATGTCCCGGCGAATCTGCAGCAGCCCTCAGCCACAAACAGTACCGTTCAGGCTTTACCGGTGGTGGCTCGCGTTACGCCGGGCACGGTTTTGCCGAGCTGGGCCCAGGCACCCGTGCGCAAGGCGCCGATGGACCCTTACCTGATGACTCATTTTGAATCTGTTTCTCCGGATCTTTCCGAAGTGATGCCCTCATTACGCATGACCAGCTTTCAAACGGAGTAGCGGATGACTCGAGGCATTTTCTTAGGCCTGCTTTGTTCGCTGACTGTTATCGGTGCGGTTGAAGCGGATACATTTGAGTCTGGGACTTTTCAGGCGCGTGTGCTTCTTGTTGCCGATTCATCTGTTCAGCCGGTTTCGGAGCCCGGTGCCATACAGCTATTGAATGAAATGACGCAGGCGATGGAGAAGACCGACTATGCCGGTACTTACGTTCATTTGCGCGGGGATCAGATCGATACCACGAAACTGTGGCATCGCGCGACCGCCAATGGTCAGCAGGAGCGTCTGCAGACCATGAGTGGCGAGCCACGCGAAGTCATCCGACATGGTAATCACTGCGAATGTGAGTGGCCTTTGCGCAAAGAAGTGGTCTTTGGTGATTTTCCCAGCGTGCGTTCACGACTCTCCGGCGAGCGTTTTGAACAGCCGGAAGCGCTGGATGCCAATTACCACATCGTCAATCTTGGCCTATCCCGCTTAGCCGACCGTGCCTGCCATTTGGTTGGACTGGTGCCGCGGGATCAGTTTCGTTATGGCTACAAACTGTGCATCGATAATGAGTCGCGCCTGCTGCTACGCATGAGTATCTACAACGATCAGGGGCGGCCGATCGAACATGACTTCTTCACCGAAATCCATTTCCGCCCACAGGGAGACACTACACCTTCTCAAGATTGGCCAGACATCCCGATGGACACGCCGCAAACCATTCCTCCAGGCTATAAGGTTGTTGAGCGAGGGCAGTCCCAGCCTGCCGAGCCCTTGACCCCTGAGGAGGGATGGGTTGTGTCTCCTGATTTGCCTGGCTATAAGATCAAAAGTCGGGTTTGGCGCACCAACCCGGTTACCGGGCATCGCTTTGAACACATGGTGGTGACCGATGGTCTATCGACTGCTTCGGTCTTCGTAGAAGACATGCCTCAACCCAAGGCGCTTGATCCCGATGCGGCCAAATACGGCATGAACATCGCCGTACGGCAGGTCGGCCCTGTTCGTCTGACCGTCATCGGTGACTTGCCCATGGCAGCAGTCGAGCAGATTTGCAAACACACCGTGCTCGCGAAGGATGCCAACACCGAGCGCGGGGAACGAAACCCGATGCAGACCCCGAATCAGGAAGCACGCTGATGAACCGTCAACCTCATGATCCCTCGCTCCTGAACCAGCCGACCATCGGCTCCGTGCCCTATGCAGAACATCGTCTGGCTGGTTTGGCGTCGAACGGATCAGATACCGCCGATATTCAGGAAGAAGGTGTTGTCGTTGCTGTTACCGCAGATGGGGTATGGGTTGAAACCCAGCGCCAAAGTGGCTGCCAGTCCTGCTCTTCCCGCGGCGGATGCGGTGTGGGAATCATGCAGAAAGCACTGAATCGACGGCAGCACAAGGTGCGTGTACAAACCGACCAGCCGGTACAGGTCGGTGATCATGTTCGATTGCTGCTGCCTGCAACCGCCTTGGTTCAAGCTTCTGTGCTCATGTATTTTCTGCCGCTGTTGGGTCTGATTCTGGGGGCCGTGGCAGGTCAATTACTCTTTGCCTCCGACGCTGGCTCCATAGGCGGCGCAGTGGTGAGTTTCACCGCTGTGCTGCTGTTCATCGCTCGTCAGCAAAATGGTCTTTCTCGCAGCGGTCGTTATGCACCCCGTATTGAACGGGTTCTGTTTAAGTCCGCATAGATACTTGCTGTATAGTGGACCCCGGTTTCCAGACATTAAATTAAGCTGGTAGCCTGCCTTAAAAAGGAGCAGGTTGTGAGAGAAACGAAGCGCAAGCATTTTTGTGGTGAGTTCAAGGCCAAGGTCGCCCTTGAAGCGATCCGTGGCATCAAGACCGTGAATGAAATTGGTCAGGAATTTGGGGTGC
>NZ_DAIESY010000129.1:0-4840 GCF_027346185.1 Halothiobacillus sp. | reverse complement strand
CCATTGTGGATGGGTCGAAGCTTGAGCTAGGCGATTATCTGCTCGGGTTGCACACATGGTGCATCGTCGGACTTGAACCGCTGATGCCAGTCATCGCAATGCGCTGTACGGACACGATCAGCATTTCCCGTGGCTCTGAGTCATTCAGCGCAACGGAAGGCCTCAGCCAATCACTGACGACGATTGCGGCGAATATTCCGTGTTACATCCAGTTGAAGAAAGACAAGGGATTCTCTTCACCTGCTGGATTCGTTGCGCCAACCAATTCAAGCGCACCGATGCCGGAATGGACGGTTTATGTCGGATTGGCAGGTGTAACGCCTGACGGGTTCATCCATGAGGGTGACATGGTCGAGGATCAGAACGGAAACCAGTGGCGCGTGGATGCCGCATCTAACTCGACGTTGAGCTGGCAACTCGCCTGCACCCCATACAAGCCAAACGCATGATCACCATCGACTCCGCGCAAGCATTTGCTGAAATCGACGCGCTGCTCCTGCGTATGCACGAGTCCGCGCCATTCCTTGAGGCGGTTGGTGATCGTGAAGTGGCAGAAGTGCAAAAGCGCATCCGTGACACGAAGCTCGATCCGCTGGGGAATGCATGGGCACCGTGGGCGCCATTCACGCGATCAGAGCGCGAGCATAAAGGAAACGCTGACCTCGGACTTCTACTCGATGAAGGCGATCTGCTGCTCAGTATCGACAAGGCCATGTTCGGTGAAACCGTCGAGATTGGATCGAATCTGGACTACGCCAAGGACTTGCAAGAAGGCACAGACAAGATGCCCGCGCGTGAATTTCTCGGATGGGCTCCCGGGTCTGGCCCGATTTACGAAAACCTCTATAAACGCTACATCGAGACGGGTGTGATATGAAAAAAGTAACTGTTAACCAGAACCACACGCATGAAGGCGCTGAGTATCCGGCTGGCTCTGTTGTTGAGTTGCCGGATTGGGCAGCCGATCAACTGCTGGCAATGGAAGGCGAGCGCCGCGCGACTGAAATCAAGGCGATTCAGAAGCGCAAAGAAATCATGGAAGCGCCTGCTGAATGATTGCTGAGTGCGCCCAAGACCTTTTTACAAAGGTTCAGGCAATCACTGCTCTGTCGTCATCGACTGGCTTGACAGTCGGCGGTAAATCACCAGACCCCGGCATGACAAAAGTACCGCTGCCCGCTGCGTGGATTCTGGCGGATGAAGGAGAAACCACGCTGCCTAATTCAGACGGGCAGGTGAAGCGCCAAGTGTCGGCACTGATGGGATATTCGGTGATGCTCTATGTGCCTTACATATCGCAAACCGACATGATCACCAATCAGCTTCCATTGCTGCAAAAGGTGATCCACGACGTTCACGGCACGGATGCGCCCACCGGCGAACGCTGGCAGTTCAAGCGGTACAAGCTCCGCGTGGCGAACACAGACCGGCTCGCGTACCAGATCACTTTCCTGCTCGATTCCGCTTATCTCTAATCCAACCAACTAACCCATGACCCGCTTCGGCGGGTTTTTTCATTTCTGGCCGCCATTGAGCGGCTTTTTCTTTGAGGCTCAAAAAAATGGCTGCATCAACTGACAAGATTTATTACGTTGGACAGGGCAACGTCGGGCTCGCTCCTCGCGTAACCGCTGGCGCCATCAATGGCGGTTATAAGTACGTTGGCGACCTGCAATCATTGCAGATCAGCTTTAAACAGACGTTTGTCGATGTTCAGGAAAATAACACTGGCTTTGGCTTCCAGGCGCTCCACGCTCCTACCTCGATCATGGCGGATATCAAGCTAACCTTGTCGCAGTGGTCTTCCGACAACATCCGCAAGAGCCTGTGGGGCGCGGCTCAATCTGGCGCGGCAGGAGGCACGGTTACCGGCGAGACTGTTACGGCCTATAACGATACTAGCTTTTACCTTGGGACGTCACTTGCCGGTGGCATGGCGCTTGGGATCACCGCGCTAACCCTGTCTGCTGGCGCGACAGCGCTGGTCGCAGGCACCGATTATACGCTTGATGGCTCCTATGGCCGCGTGACGATCCTTCCGGGTTCTACCGTTGTTCCCGCTGGCGCTGGCGTGGCTCTTACGGCCGGTTACACCTATGCAGCCTCAAACGGCAATATCGGCGCATTCACCGGCGGCCCATCAGAGTATGCGCTTCGGCTGGACTCTAAGAACGTCGCTAACCCATTCGTTGATGTCAACGGATCGGCTTTCGCTGCTGTCGGTGTCCAGGTTTACCGCGTCACGTTCGATATTGCCAAGGCGCTTGACCTGGTCGGAAAGAAAGATGCGCCGCTTGAACTGGATGGCGCGATCCTGATTGACCCGACTGTCAGCTATGTTCCGGGCAATCCTCGGTCCGTGCTTATGAACATCATGAAGGCATAAGGAATTAACCCATGAGTGAAGTTGACATCCTGTTCCCTGAAGGCAAGACCATCACCATCGGCGGCGAAGAGATCACCATCAAGCCGCTGACCTTCGGACAGATTCCGAAGGCGTCCAAGATGATTGCCCCGATCATCAAGGCCATGTCATCGGCTGAATTGGGCGGTCAATCGCTGCTTGATCTGGCCGGTAATTGGGTCGAGATCATGGCGGTTGGTGGCGAGGATCTGATTGCGCTCATCGGATGGGCAATCAACAAGGATCGTGATTGGTTCGACAGCCTTGGCATGGATGACGGGATTAATCTCATCAAAACCGTGATTGAGGTGAATTCCGATTTTTTTACAAAAAAAGTGATACCCATGCTTCCACAGGCAAGTCAGGACAGTGGAGCGACATCATCACAATCCTCATCGGAGCCGGTCACAGCCGACGCGACATAGACGGCTACACGCTGGGCCAAATCCGGCTTTATTCGGAAGCGGCCATCCGCGCACAGAAACGCCAGATTGCCCATCAGGCGCAAGCCACGATGATCGCTATTGCGGGCGCTTTTGGCGAAGACGTGAAAGGAACCCTTGAGAAGTTGGAGGGTTGAACCTCCGCAAATCCTGATAGGACATCAGGCGAACCTTATTGGCAGCGGCGAGTTTGAAAGCCGACTGCTGATAACCCGATACGGAAATCACACACGCGCTATGTGCGCCGTAAATGGCGACTCCGGCGACTGCCTCCTGAACGGCGGACAGATTCACCGGTTTCGACCATTTCTTAATTTGAAATACCACGCGATGCCCTCCGTGCTCGGCGATCAGATCGACCCCGAAATCACCAGAGGCGCGCGTTGTTTTGCATTTCCAGCCCAGTGAACGCAGTACGTCTGCGCAGTGGTGCTCGAATTGGATGGGTGAGAGCGTCAGATGGTTGAATTTGGCCTGATCACCGGCCTTGATTCGACTTATGCGCCTTTCGACGCGCTGAATCACCGGTATGGCGATGATGGCAGCGCAGGCGATGAGCGCCGACGTGCTGGATGCATCCACTATCCAGCGTTCCTGACGAATTGCTTGAACTTGGCCGCCTGGACATATGGCGTTCCGTCGATACATGTCTGGCTTCCACATCCAAGCGTGATCCGGATCAAGGCCGAGCCATCCGCGTGATTCAGGCGTGTCACATCGTACTGGATATACATGCCATCGGTGCCATAGGTGCTTATCACGCTATCGGTTGCGGTTTGAATGCGCAGCGAGCTGTTGTCATTCACCCAAACCTGAGCACGTGACCACCACAGATCACATTGAGCCTTGTTCGAGCATTCGAGCGGCTTCTGTGCGACAGCCATGACAGCCGGATCAATCGGCGCAGCTGCGCACCCGGCCAGAGAAAGCGCCAAGAGCGCGAATAAATACCGTTTCATATTATCCTCCGGGGACAATCCATGTCAGACATGAATGTTTCGATGAAGTTGACGCTGAGCGATCTTGCCAGCGGGCCATTGAAAGAATTCGTCGGTCAGCTGGATCTTCTTTCGACAAAGATTACGGCACTTAATGAAAAATTCGTTTCATTTTCTGCCGCAAGCAAAACGTTTAATCAAGGGATTGGTAATTCATCGAGAAGTGTTTCCGCATTAGCTGGAAATACTGACAGATTACAAGCATCACTTGCAACGATGACAGAAAGGCTGACCACCGCCATAGATGGCATGATTACTTTTTCATCGGCCTTATCGGAAGCAAAGGCGGCGTCATCTGGGCTTGGTGGTGAAATAAAATCTGTCAATAGTGGACTTGCGGCCACGTCACGCCACGCAAACAGAGCAACTGATTCTTTTAAAGCCATGGCGCAAGCATGGAGCGCGTTAAAGATAAACAAGGAGATAAAAGGCGCCGTTGTTGCTGGCTCGGACTACCAAGCCACGCAGACACGCCTTGCAAATCTGAATGTACCGGGCGCTGATGTAGCGATCGGGCGGGCAGCAAATCAGGCCGCAAAAGCAGTCCCGCAAATGAGTCGCGAGCAAACGCTCTCAATGGGCATTGACCTGGTGAACGCTACCGGCTCGGTTGAGCACGCGGTCACAATGCTAAAGCCATTTGCTCAAGCCATGTTCAACATGAAGATTGCGATGCCAACTGGCAAGCGACTGACTGAAGGCGACATGCTCTCCGTTGCCAAGGCGCTCGAGCAGCGCGGCGTGACCATGGACCCAGCAAAGATGCAAACCGAGCTGGATTATTTCAGCAAGATCATTGCCGCCACACAGGGTCGAGTCGGGCCACAGCAATTGCTCGGAAACATCAACTATTCGAAAGGCGGCTTAGGCCTGACGATGGAGGATAAATTCCTCCCGATCTTCGCGTCCCTGATCGAGCGCCAAGGAACTGGCAGCGGTGGTCATGGCGGTCAAGTTGGTACTGCGCTCACATCACTGCAGCAAGCCGTTGTCGG
>NZ_DAIESY010000117.1:0-13676 GCF_027346185.1 Halothiobacillus sp. | reverse complement strand
TGACATCACGTTTTCGCAACCACATGAAAGGAGAAAAACGTGAGTGTCAAACACCTTAACCAACGCCAACTGGCGGACCGTTGGGACGTCAGCGAAGCCACCCTGGAACGCTGGAGGTCCGAAGGAATCGGTCCGGTCTTTCTGAAACTGCAAGGTCGTGTTCTTTATCGCCTTGAGGACGTCGAAAACTTCGAGTCCGAGAGCCTGCGCAGGAGCACGTCCGAGCGCGTCAACGTGGGAGGTGCGGTATGAACCACTATACCCACGAACAAGTGCTGGCTACGCCAGCCGGCGATCTGGCTAAGCAATCCAGCGAGTCGTTGTTTCAACTCAAAAATAATGCGGCTGATCTGCTTTCTGCCGCCAAGGCCATCGTCGAGCATATCGACCGAGCCCTGTACCTTAAGTACGCCGAGCGCACGCATGCACTGCGCCTTGCCGCTGGCAAGGACACCGGCGTCGTGCATTTCGATGACGGACACGTGCGTATCACGGCTGACCTGCCAAAAAAAATCGAGTGGGATCAGAAACGACTGGCCGATATCGCTCGCCGCATTGTCGCCAGCGGTGATGACTCATCCCAGTACGTTGAGATCACCTACCGCGTGTCTGAAACCAAATTTGGTACGTGGCCTGAGTCGCTCAAGGGCGCTTTCGAGCCGGCCCGCACCATCAAAACCGGCAAACCCGGATTCCGTCTCGCCTTAATTCAGGAGCCACTGTCATGAAAATCCCTGTCACGCTTATCGATCTTCTGCGCAAGCAGTCGTCCATGTACCTGCCTCATCTACCGGACTCGATTCGTATCCCCGCACTCAAACTCAGCCGCCCCGATGATGTAGTGCGCCCGGTTGTGGACTCAACTGTGGATGACGTTGCCTTCGCCATCCAAGGGCTTGAAGCCGAATCCACTGCAATCCATCATCGCCTCGGCGCGCTGCGAGAGTTGTATGACGGCGCAAGAAAACGTGGTTCATCCGGCAGCACGACCGTAGCCGAGGCTTTTGCCGATCTCGTCACTGGGGAGGCACGCAAATGAGCCTCCCCATCATTACTGCCGATCAACGCCTGGCGGAAAAGCGTGGTGTCAAGGGCGTGCTCGTCGGCAAAAGCGGCATCGGCAAGACGTCCCAATTGTGGACGCTGAGCCCCACGTCGACGCTGTTCTTTGATCTCGAGGCCGGAGATCTCGCCGTCGAGGGGTGGGCGGGCGACACGGTTCGGCCGCGCACCTGGCAGGAATGCCGGGATTTCGCGGTCTTCATCGGCGGCCCCAACCCGGCGCTACGTGATGAGCAGCCCTACAGCCAGGCCCACTTTGAAGCAGTCTGCGCGCGTTTTGGCGACCCGTCGGCTCTGGACAAGTACGAGACCGTCTTCGTCGATTCGATCACCGTTGCGGGTCGTCTGTGCCTGCAATGGTGCAAGGGGCAGCCGCAGGCATTTTCGGAAAAAACCGGCAAACCTGACAGCCGTGGGGCCTACGGCTTGATGGGTCAGGAAATGATCGGCTGGCTCACCCACCTGCAACACACCCGGCGCAAGAACGTCTGGTTCGTCGGCATTTTGAACGAGGCCATGGACGACTTCAATCGCCGCGTCTTTTCACTGCAGGTTGATGGCTCGAAAACCGGACTTGAGTTGCCGGGGATCGTCGATGAGGTCATCACCCTGGCCGAATTGAAGTCCGACGACGGCAGTGGCTACCGGGCGTTCGTCTGCCACACCCTGAACGACTGGGGCTACCCTGCCAAGGATCGTTCCGGTCGGCTCGACGCTATCGAGGAGCCGCATCTCGGCCGCCTGATGGAAAAGATCGCCGGCCCTGCCAAGCCCGCCACCGAACGACTCGATTTCGCACGCACAGTACCCGTTTCCACCCCCGAATCCATTTCAACTCAGGAGTCCTGATCATGACCTATTTCGATTTCAATTCCGCTTCCGAACAGACGTCCTTCGACCCCATCCCGAAAGGCACCTTGGTCCGCGTGCGCATAACCATCCGCCCGGGCGGCTTCGATGACGCATCCCAAGGTTGGACTGGCGGCTACGCCACGCGTAATGACAACACAGGCTCGGTTTATCTGAACTGCGAATTCGTGGTGATGGAAGGCGAGTATGGCCGCCGCAAGATGTGGTCGCTGATCGGTTTGTATAGCCCCAAGGGGCCTGAATGGGCCAACATGGGCCGGACATTCGTCAAAGCGATCCTCAATTCGGCGCGTGGTGTTCACCCGGGCGACAACAGCCCTGCCGCACAGAACGCGCGCCGGATCAGTGGATTCGCAGATCTCGATGGCATTGAGTTCCTCGGCAAGGTCGACTGGGACAAGGATAAGAACGGTCAGGACAAGAGCGTCATCAAGTCGGCGATTACATCTGAACACAGGGACTACGCCGCGCTGATGGGGCAAGCAAGCCAGCCCGTATCGACAGCCGGCGCACCGACCACCCACACCCAAGCCACCGGCCACGCCCCGATCCCGGGTCGTCCGAGCTGGGCGCAGTAACGGAGGGTCACGCTCATGATACTCCGTCCCCGCCAATCGCTGCTAGTCGAGCGCACATTGTCTGCGCTCGATGTACACGGAAACACACTGGCCGTCGCGCCGACCGGGTCGGGCAAAACCATCATGCTGTCGGCGGTGACTGGCAGTTATCTGGTCGAACCCGATGCTAAGGCATGTATCCTGGCGCACCGTACCGAACTCACTGGTCAGAACCGCGCCAAGTTCGAACATGTAAATCCTGGCATGACCACATCCGTGTTCGATGCCAACGAGAAATCCTGGCAAGGCCAGGTGACGTTCGCGATGGTGCAGACCTTGTCACGGCAGCCGCACCTCGAGCAGATGCCGACTCTGGATCTCCTCATCATCGACGAAGCCCATCACTCGTCTTCGCCCAGCTACCGAGCCGTCATCGATCAGGTGCTGACCAAGAATCCGAAGGCTGGAATCTGCGGCCTGACCGCCACCCCGAATCGTGGCGATGGCAAAGGGCTGCGTGAGGTGTTCTCGAACGTGTCTGACCAGATCAGTCTGGGCGAGATGATTGCATCCGGCCACCTGGTGTCACCACGCACCTTTGTGATTGATGTTGGTGCGCAGGAAGCCTTGCAGCAAGTGCGGCGCACTGCGATCGACTTCGACATGGAACAGGTCGCGTCGATTCTCAATAAATCGCTCATCACTGAAGCGGTGATCGCACACTGGAAGCAGAAAGCAGCTGACCGCAAAACCATCATCTTTTGCTCAACGGTGGCCCATGCGCAAAGCGTTTGTGATGCCTTTGTCGCATCCGGCGTTCAAGCCGTATTGATTCATGGCGAACTATCAAATGCCGAGCGTAAGACGCGCCTGAAGAAATACGAGTGCGGTTCCGCCCAAGTGGTCGTCAATGTGGCGGTATTGACCGAGGGCTACGACTACACGCCCACCGCTTGTGTCGTGCTGCTGCGCCCAAGCTCTTATAAATCCACCTTCATCCAGATGGTGGGGCGCGGCCTGCGCACCGTAGATCCAGACGAGTTCCCCGGTGTCATCAAAACCGATTGCATTGTGCTGGACTTCGGCACGGCCAGCCTGATGCATGGAGCACTCGAGCAGGACGTCAATCTGGATGGTCACCCCCACGATGGCGATGCCCCTACCAAGGATTGTCCGGAGTGTGATGCCATCGTACCGCTGGCCTGCATGGAGTGCCCACTTTGCGGCCATGTCTGGGAACGGGGCCATGATGAGGTAGGCGAATTATCGGACTTCATCATGAGCGAAATCGATCTCTTGAAACGCTCGAATTTCCGCTGGTGCGACCTGTTCGGTTGTGACGATGCGTTGATGGCCACGGGTTTTAGTGCCTGGGGTGGTGTATTTTTTCTGAATGGACGTTGGCATGCCATTGGCGGTGCCAAGTCGCAGCGCCCCAAATTACTGGCCGTGGGCGAGCGCACGGTTTGTATGGCCAAGGCAGACGACTGGCTCAATGACAACGAGTCGGCAGATTCTGCGCACAAAACCCGGCGCTGGCTCAACGAGCCACCGACGTCCAAGCAACTGGGCTATCTGCCAGAACCGATGCGTGCCGATTTCGGCATGACCCGCTATCAGGCTTCGGCACTTCTGTCGTTCCAATTCAACAAAAACGCCATTGCGCGTCTGGTGACAGCGGCCAACGACGCACATGCCTCCAGTGCCTTGGAGCTTGCGTGAAATGCATCGTGTGCTCCCGCCAGGCCAAGGGCCTCGGGTGGTTCAACGCCAACCTCAAACGCAGCGACCCCAAGCGCTATTGCGACAAGTGGGCGTTTTGCTCAATGCGCTGCCAAAACGCGTTTTCAATGCTCATGAATAAAACGGAGGGAAAAATGTTAGATCCGAGTGAAATGGAAATAACTGCCATGGGGTGTTGTTTGTCGCCGTTGGGCGAGTTTGTGGGTGCCATCGGCATGGATCGTCCGCTTGCCGATTACAGCCGCGAGGAGGTGATGACCCTCATTGATGTCGTGGTCACGGCCTATCAGCAACACATGACGGCCGAGCACGAACGCATGGCCGCCTGGGATCGTGCGTTTTTGCAGGAGCGACTGGCCCAGAAAAACCCACCCTCATCCATGGGAGCGCCATTCTGATGCTGGATTTCAACGCTCGTCCCAAAATTCAAGATCAGATCACGAATCTGATCGATGTGGCACTGATCCGCGAACGCGCGGGTCAAACATCGCGTGACTATCTCGGCGCCTCGCGCCTCGGGGTCGCTTGTGAGCGCGCTTTGCAGTACGAGTACAAGAACACGCCGGTCGACGTAGGACGTGGTTTCTCGGGCCGCTTATTGCGCATCTTTGAGGTCGGTCACACGCTGGAAAACTTGGCCATCCGCTGGCTTCGCATGGCCGGATTCGACCTGTACACCCAGAAAGCCAGCGGTGGTCAGTTCGGCTTTTCTGTCGCGGGTGGTCGCATACAGGGACACATAGACGGGGTTCTGAACAGCGGCCTCACTGAGTTTGAAATGCGCTATCCCGCCTTGTGGGAGTGCAAGACCATGAATGACAAGTCGTGGCGGGACACGGTCAAACAGGGAGTTACCAAGTCTAAGCCCGTTTATGCCGCGCAGGTTGCAGTCTATCAGGCTTACATGGAAGCCAGCATCCCGGGCATTTCGGCAAACCCGGCGTTGTTCACCGCCATCAACAAAGACACCCAGAAAATCTGGTTCGAATTATTGCCGTTTGACGGCGAATTGGCGCAGCGCATGTCGGACCGCGCGGTCCGTATCATCACGGCGACGGACAGCCAGGAATTGTTACCGCGCCATGCCACCACGCCGACGCATGTCGAGTGCAAGTTCTGCAGTTGGCAGGATCGCTGTTGGGCCACGCATGCAAACGGAAGTGCGGCATGAACATGCACCTCCTTCGGCATCATCTCAAAGCGGACAGCGCAGCCTCCGGAGCCTTGTCGAGCACTTTCAGCAACGCCTTGGCTGCGCCTGTCGGGCAACGCTTGCCCTGCTCCCAATTGCGGATGGTTTCCAGAGAAACATTGATCCGATGTGAAAACTCCAACTGGCTCAATCCGAGACGCTTACGCACGCGGCGTGCGAACTTTGCCGCGTCCTGCATGGCTTCGGCATCGTCAGCTGCCGCTTGCCTGGCAATGTCTTCCTCGGAGGTGGCATCCACACCAGCCGGATCAATCCATCCCGCAGCCAAAGTCGCAGGCTGTGTCGGGTCAATCTTCACGCGTACAGTCTTCATAGTATCTGATCTCTCGTTGGTTTGCCTTACGTGCGGAAATGATGCGAATGAATTCGTTGCGTGGCGTGTAGATCACGATAAAGATTCGATCATCGATCTTGCCCATCAGTCTGTAGCGATCTTCATCATAACTATGGCGAGTATCGGCTTCAACGATCCGGTCAGGATCAAAGAAAGCTCGCGCCGCGTAGGCAAAGTTAAACCGGCGCGTTCGCGCGCAATCCTCGCTTTTGGCTTCATCCCATTCAAATTCCATGCACCAATAGTAGTTCATTGGACTATAGATTGCAAGATGGGAGGTATGGCATGAACGCAGCACTCATTCCCACGCATCCGAACCGGCCTCTCGTCGGGATACGCATCATCGAACGCATGCTTTTGCGCCATGTGTTCGCACCGGTGCCAGAGGCCAAGCTGATCGTGGCAGTGATCTGTCAGGCAATGGCTGATGCAGTCTCGTCTGACGATTATCTCCGGCGCAGAGCCTGTGAGTTTTTGCAGAGCAGACGTCTCGACTTCTTCACCGATCTTGTCGACATCAACCCGGAATTTGTCAGGGAGGTGGCACGCCGGACGCGCTATCTCACCATCACCACACCAACAATTCCAGCCGTTAGAAAGAATTCAAGAAAGATGACTAAAGGATGATGGATTTTAACGACATTACGGCACCAATTAAGCATTCTCACACCAGAGATCGTGACGAGATACGCCGCGATGTGCTTGCCTGTCTGGAATCTGTTTTATTCACGATGTTTCCAGCAGGCAAAAAACGACACGACAAGTTTTACATCGGAGATGTGTTTGGCAGTCCCGGCGACAGTCTCGAAGTCGTGCTTACTGGTAAAAAGGCAGGACTGTGGACCGATCGCGCAGAAGGTAGCGGCGGTGACATCTTTGACCTGATTGCCAAACGCCACGGGCTGGACACCCGATCTGACTTCAGCGCGGTGATGAAAGTCGCTGCCGAACTGGTTGGCGGGCCGTTGAGCCATCCTGCGCCAATCAGGACCGAAGTGCCATTAGACGATCTCGGTGCCCACACCGGCAAATGGGACTACCTCACACCCGATGGACTGTTGATCGCATGCGTCTATCGCTATGACCCGCCGACGGGCAAGAAATATCGCCCCTGGGATGTGCGGGCACGGATGTGGCGCGCACCTGATCCCAGGCCGCTCTACAACCTGCCCGCGATATCCAAGGCAAAGCAGGTGGTCCTGGTCGAGGGTGAAAAATGCGCTGATGCCCTGATTGCTGTTGGCATCGTGGCGACCACAGCCATGAACGGGGCCAAAGCACCAATCGACAAGACTGACTGGAAGCCACTGGCTGGCAAGTCTGTTTTGATCTGGCCAGATCGGGATGCGCCTGGCTGGGATTACGCCGAAAACGCCGCACGCGCTTGTGTTACTGCAGGCTGTTTATCCGTGGCGATCTTGGTGCCGCCGACTGACAAGCCGAACAAGTGGGACGCCGCCAACGCCGTCACCGAGGGATTCAACTGCGTGGATTTCATCGCGCACGGAGGGTGCCACGTGGTCAAGGCGGCGGTTCCATCACTGCCGACATTCACGCTGGGTGAGATGCTCGATGATGACTCGCCACTACCACCAGACCTGATCTCGCCGCGCGTGCTCACGCCGGGCGGCATGTTGGTGTTTGGTGGCGCACCCAAGGTCGGCAAGAGCGATTTTCTACTGTCATGGCTCATACATATGGCTGCAGGCATACCTTTCCTGGGCATGCCACCTCCCCGACCATTGCGCGTGTTCTATCTTCAAGCCGAAGTGCAATATCACTACCTGCGCGAGCGGGTAAAAGAAATTCGTCTGCCGTCCCATAGGTTGCAAGATGCGCGTGCCAATTTCATTGCCACCCCGCAATTGCATCTCGTGCTCGATGATGCAGGGCTGACTCAGGTGATCCCCGCCATCGCAAATGCATTTGGTGGCTTGCCGCCAGACATCATTGCCATTGATCCGATCCGCAACGTATTCGATGGCGGCGACGCCGGTGGCGAGAACGACAATGGCGCGATGTTGTTCTTCCTGTCCCAACGGGTAGAACGAATTCGTCAAGCGGTGAACCCGGACGCCGGTATCATCCTCGCCCACCACACCAAGAAGCTTGGCAAGAAGCAGTTCGAGGAAGACCCGTTCCAGGCACTGGCCGGAGCCAGCAGCCTGCGCGGTTACTACTCAAGCGGGATGGTGCTGTACCGCCCCGATGAAACACACACCACGCGCCAGCTGATTTTTGAATTGCGCAACGGAGCGAGTATTCCGTTCAAGCACGTGGACAAGAGCAAAGGGGAATGGCGCGAGGTCAATCCCACAGTTCGGTCCGTGATGCATGACTGGGGTGAAAAACTCGATGCCGAGCGCCGGCGCAAGCATGACGTGATCGTGCAGATGTTGTTCGATGAAGCTGCACAGGGCAAATGTTACACGTCGAACCAGTTTGCTGAAGCCTTTGAAGGTCAAGGAGGACTGGGGGCAAACCGCACCATCAACGAACGTCTGTCCGTACTCGCCACCCTTGGCTATATCAAGTTCTTCCGCAACCCGCAGGATTACGGGCTGGCACAGGTCAAGCGCAGCAAATTCGGTTATCTGTGCGTGGAGGACATGCGGCTGACCCGCACTTTCGATCTGCCAGCTCCGGAGTGCGGCGAGCCTCTGACTGAATCCGTCAGAGTGATGCCGACCCATTACAAATGTCCCCGGTCGGGTGTGATTTTACCTGTTGAAAACGCGGATATCTGGATATACCAACAGGAGATGGAACCATGAAAAAAACATCGGAAAAACGTCTGCAATCTGACCCAGATTGCTGCAATCTGCAATCTGGCCGCAATCAAATTTTGATGATTATAAAGGAAAATTCCAGATTGCAGGGGTTTGGCGCCGCAAACTCCCGCAATCTAGGATACCCCATAACCAATCAATAACTTACGGCCATTCTCAGATTGCACACGGAGTCCCTGTATTACATACAGGGGGTAATAACTTACCCCTGTAGATGTAAGACCTCTTTCCCGCCAACCGCAAGTGGTCAAAACCGAATTTTGAAAGGATGACTGAAATGCAAAAAATACTCCTCGCCCTCGATCTGGGCACCCACACCGGATGGGCGCTACGCCATCTGGATGGCAGCATCACCAGTGGCACCGAGCATTTCAAACCGCAACGTTTCGAAGGCGGCGGCATGCGCTATTTGAGATTCCGCCGCTGGCTCACCGAGATCAAACAGGCGGCTGGCGACATTGATGCCGTTTATTTCGAGGAAGTAAGGCGTCACGCAGGCGTCGACGCCGCACACGCCTACGGCGGATTCCTGGCCACCTTGACCGCCTGGTGCGAGCACCACAACATTCCGTATCAGGGTGTGCCGGTCGGCACGATCAAAAAGCACGCCACCGGCAAAGGCAATGCCGGCAAGGATGAGGTGATCGCAGCCATGCGAGCCAAGGGCCATCCGGTGACGGATGACAACGAAGCTGATGCACTGGCCTTGCTGCATTGGGCAGTCGACTCCATGGAGGTTTGATATGAAAATTCCTCCAGCTCGCTATCCATCGCCATTGGGCCGCATGCAGCCCAACCCTGCTGACCTTGATGCCATCAAAGAAGTAGGCTGGCGCGAGCAGCATATCCTGGTGGTGAATGAGGCGGACGAACGTCTGGATTTCGTTGAGCGGGAATTCGTGCGGCGGATCGGTGAACGGCTGTACGGGAGGAAACGCCATGACTGACTGGACACCAGATATCGTCGCAGCAAGGTTTGCCGAAGCAGCAGAAACAGCAAGACGCTTGCCACCTGCAAAGGTGCAGGGTTATTTCAACGTCTGGCCAACCCTGTTGCGTATGGCGCCAGAACAGAAGCCAAACGATGACGAACGGCATTTCCCGCCCACACCGGCAGCGGTTGAAAGGATGCTGGAGGCAATGCGCTGGATGCAGATGCTCGATGTCGATTCGCGCCACATCGTCTGGATGCGGGCAGATCACTTCGAGTGGTCACAGATCGCCAAACGTGCGGGCAGCACCGTCCGTACTGTTCAGCGCAGACGGAACATGGCCTTGTCGCAGCTTACCGAAAACCTGAACGAAATGCGTGTAGTTGCGGCAAGTTGCAAATAGATGCGAAGCCATGCAGACAATCGAGTATTAGTGCGGGTTTCAAGCCATTTTCAGGGTGTCGCATTTCAGGCATTTTTTGTGTATATTTCTGCCATGGTCGAAGATTAAGCGACCACCTCCAACCCGCGCCAACCGCCCCCTTCGGGCGGTTTTTTACGCCCATTAAAAAACTCAATCCAGTCACATTGAGCTCTCCAGGCCGGACATTCGAAAATGTCAGCCTCGATCGTCAGAATAAGGAACGTCCCCATGATTGAGCATCGGGTTCATATTGAGCAGTGGCCATTATCAAGATTGATCGAATACGCGCGCAACCCGCGCAAGAACGATCACGCCATTGATGCCGTAGCGGCGGCCATCCGTGAATTCGGATTTCGTGTTCCCATCCTGGCCAAACGCGATGGTACCATCATCGACGGCCATTTGAGATTCAAGGCTGCCCGCAAACTTGGGATCGAAACGGTTCCCATCTTGCTCGGCGACGACATGACCGAAACCCAGATCAAGGCGTTCCGGCTGAGTGTCAACAAGCTTGCGGAGTTGGCCAACTGGGACGATGAACTGTTGGGGCTGGAACTCTCCGAATTACAGGATGCCGGTTTCGATCTGGAATTGACCGGCTTTACCGAAGACGAATGGGCGACACTCATCGCCGGAGAAGAAACCAGCAAGGATGGTCTCACCGATGAGGATGAGATTCCGGAAGTGCCTGAAACCCCCATTTCGCAGCCGGGCTATCTCTGGCTGATGGGCGAGCACAAACTGCTGTGCGGCGATGCCACGAAGGCCGACGACTACAAAACCCTTCTGGGCGACGAACTGGTGGACATGACTTTCACCGATCCGCCCTACAACGTAAACTACGCCAACACGGCCAAGGACAAACTGCGCGGCAAGCATCGCCCGATCCTGAACGACAACCTGGGCGAGAATTTCCATGCTTTCCTCGAGGCGGCGTGCCGGAACATCCTGGCGGTGACGAAAGGCGCGGTCTACATCGCGATGAGTTCATCCGAACTCGACACCCTGCAGTCGGCCTTCCGGTCAGCGGGCGGCAAATGGTCCACCTTCATCATCTGGGCCAAGAACACGTTTACGCTGGGTCGTGCCGATTACCAGCGTCAATATGAACCGATTTTGTATGGCTGGCGGGATGGCATTGACCACTACTGGTGCGGTGCCCGCGACCAGGGCGACGTCTGGCAGATCAAGAAACCGCACAAGAACGACCTTCACCCCACCATGAAGCCGGTCGAACTAGTGGAACGCGCGATTCGCAACAGTAGCAAAACACGTGATCTGGTACTCGACCCCTTCGGCGGATCTGGCACCACCCTGATCGCCTGCGAGAAATCCGGGCGGCGGGCGCGGCTCATCGAACTCGATCCGAAGTATGTGGATGTGATCGTGCGCCGCTGGCAGGAATTCACGGGTCAGGAAGCGGAACGCGCCAGTGATGGCGCGAAGTTCGTGGATTCGGAAAAGCTTGATAAACCGACGATTTTGTAAACGCGCTCGCCACCTTCGGATTTTTCGGAGGTGATAGCAAGTCCCATTTTCTTCTTGAATGCACCGGCGAAGGTGCCGCGCACGGTGTGAGCCCGCCAGCCGGTGACGTCCATGATCTGAGTGATCGTTGCACCCTCAGATCGCTTGAGCATCGCGATCACCTTGGACTGCTTGCTGTTGTCGCGGGTGTGCAGTTTGGCCTGTTCGATGACCGTATTGATCGCCTTGGCGCTGATCGGCGCCTTGCGCGGCACACCCAGCGCTTCGTAACCCTCGGCGGTAACGAACCAGTCGTCATTCATGGGTGTGATCAGGGCGCGATTGAACATGCCGTCCAGCACCTTCTTGCGGGCACCTCCCCTGATGTTGTCGGGGAACCAGGTGATCTTGCCGTCGGTGTGGTGGTGGGCATGGGCCAGGATGGTATGTTGGGCTGGGGTGAGTTGGATTTTTGTGATCATGATGAACTCCTGATGGTTATACGTGGTGGATTTGCTTGGCGCGCTCGAATCCGACCCAGTCCCCTTTATCGTTGAGGCCGCGTGAGGGAGTTCGTCGATCGTGAATTGCTGTGTGGTGTAGGTCATTTGTTGCTCCTGTGTGGTAGTGGATGACGACCCTATGAACGCTTCATTTCCGAAGACAATCAAGTGGTTTCTGCAGGGTTTTTGATCGTCATGGTCACTCGCGCTCCGACCCCGTGCCGTTACCCGGGATGCCCGGCATTGATCTTATCGCCTGGATATTGCGACAGGCATCTGCGATCGATCCGCAAGCAGCAGGATGATCGTCGAGGATCGGCAGCAAGTCGTGGATATGATTCCCGATGGCGCCGTGCGCGCGCTTTGTACTTGAGCCTACATCCGCTGTGTGCGGCATGCCAGCGCCATGACAGGACGGTCGCCGCCTCGGTCGTCGATCACATCAAACCGCACAAGGGGAACCGAGAACTGTTTTGGGACGAACATAACTGGCAGGGGCTGTGCAAGCCCTGCCACGATGTTAAAACCGCGCGCGAGGACGGCGGGTTTGGCAATTCGAAACCGGTAGGGCGGTCAAATCCTTGCAACCTCGCCGCGCGGGACCGCGCGCTTAACCAGATTTTTGCGCGTGCAAAATGAAAAACTTTTTTTGGTGACTTTTGCCATGCAAGCCCCACCGTTTCTGGATTTTTGGCATTTTTTGACACCACGAAATTGAGCCGATGATTGCGCAATCTGATGCTCGGTCATCACGATGGAGGAATGACATGGCCGGACGCAAACCGCTGCCTGTCGCTGTGAAGAAGATCAAGGGAACCCTGCAAAAATGTCGCACCAACGATCATGAGCCCAAACCTGTCGGCACCTTGGGCGAGCCTCCTGAGTACATGTCCGACAACGCTAAAGAAGCGTGGCGCTATGCCGTCCAACATGCCCCTCCAGGTCTGTTGTCGGCATTGGATGCCGCCGTGCTGGAGCGTTGGGCCAATTGCGCCGGAATGTATCGTGAGGCACTGACCAAGATCAACCGATCTGGCGTATCGGGCATGCTGATCAAAACCCCCAGCGGTATCCTGCGGCGTTCGCCGCTGATGGACGTGATCCGGGATCTCGCGCTGGAAATGAAAGGCTATGAGGCCGAGATGGGTTTTACACCGGCCTCCCGTTCACGGGTGCAGATGGCCCAGGATGCGCAGCATGCCGACGATCCGTGGGCGGACATTGCCGGCTGATGGCAACGCAATACGCCATCATCGCCCGTCACTACGCCGAAGCCGTGGTCACAGGAGAGATTGCGGCCTGCCGCTGGGTGCATCTCGCCTGCCAGCGTCAGATCGACGATCTGGCAAGATTCAAGGGCAAAGCAAGCCCGTATCGCTTCAATCCCAGGCTCACGGATGGCAAGGGCCGCCGTTTCTATCCCGCCGACAATCTGTGTGCCTTCATCGAGCGTTTGCCGCATGTCAAGGGACCACTGGTCGGGACGACCATCAAGCTGGAGCCTTGGCAGGTGTTCATCCTCACCACGGTGTTCGGCTGGGTGAAACCGGATGGCAAGAGGCGTTTCCGCCGTTCCTACATCGAGGTGCCTCGCGGCAACGCTAAGTCGACACTCTCGTCTGCTCTGGCGCTGTACATGCTTGCGGCCGATGGCGAGGGCGGCGCCGAAGTGTATTCACTAGCCACCACCCGCGACCAGGCGCGCATCGTCTTTGGCGATGCCCAGATGATGGCGCGACGCTCGACAGGGTTTCGCAGCCGGTTCGGTGTGTCGGTCGGCGC
>NZ_DAIESY010000109.1:0-5750 GCF_027346185.1 Halothiobacillus sp. | reverse complement strand
GGGTTAATCGTGAAAAATCGGCAGGACGCTCATCGCTCCCCCACGGGCTTGATGTCCCAGAGGCACTTCGAACTGTCATGCCGAGCCAAATGAATCTTACATAAAATGTACGTTCCATCGGGCAAAATGAAACATACAAGGAGCTCTCGTTCAAAAAGAAGGGACTTATGCGCCCCCCTTTGCAAAAGTGGGGCTGAGGGGATTTGCCCAAACGATATCGGCGATCTGCCCCGCGAATGACGTGTCGCACCGCAAACGATAAGTGTAGGCGTGCTCGGAGGCAGTCAGCGGCTGGAGTTTTTGCATCTGTGCTTCGAGCACTTCCTCATCCGCTTCCGAAATATCCCCGCCTTGAGCGGCGCGTTCACGCAGATAGCGGCGCAGCGTGGGTGCATCGCATTCGATGAATAGGATATGGAACGGGCAACCCAAGTTTTGGGCCAGTTGCACGAAGGCTGCGCGCTGGCTTTCCTTGAGGAAGGTGGCATCGATAATCATCGGCCAGCCGGCCTTCAGACCGAGTCGGGCGACATCGGCCAGATGGCCGTAGACATACTCGGTCGCCGCCGGCGTGTAGCGCAAGGCGCGCTCGGGGAAGTGACGCAGCCGCTCGGCATCTGAACGTACCCGCACGGCGCCCAATGACTGCACCAACTCCATCGCCGCCAGTGATTTCCCGCTGCCGGAGAAGCCGACTGTAATCCAGAGTGATGCCTCGGTCGGTGCCAGGAATTGTTCGGCCAGATCGGCATAACGCCGGAAGGTGGCCCACTGCTCGGCCTGCTCCTCGGCGCTCATGTCCGGGCGAATGCCGAATAGTGCGATTTTGGCGCGCACCATGGCGCGGTAGGCCGCGTAGAAGCGGATGAGCGGCAGGGCTTCGTAATCCCCGCTGGATTCGAGGTAGACGCTCAGCAAACGACGCGCGGCGCCGTAAAACTGTCGATCGGTCAAATCCATCAGCAGGAACGCCAGATCGTTGGCCGTATCGCTCCAGCGGAAATCTTCGTTGAATTCGATCCCGTCGAAAATCATCACCTTGCCATTGATCCGGGCGATGTTCCCCAGGTGCATGTCGCCGTGCCCCTCACGCACGTGGCCGGAACGCTTGCGCGCCGCGATGGTGGGCTTGAGCGCCAGAAAGGCCGCTTCACTCGCCGATTCGACACGATCGATCTGGGTTTTGTCGGCATCGTCGGTCAAAAAGCCGCGAATCTGCTCGAAATTCTGGTTAATGGGAAAATACACCGTTTCAGGTGTGCCGAAGCGGCTATCCTCGGGCGCAATGGCTGCGTTCTGGTGGAATTGATCGATTTGTCGGGCCAGATCATCGATCAAGGCATCGTCCAAACCGTGAGTCTGAGCGTAATTATCCAGACGGTCGCTTTGATCGAAACGGCGCATATGCACAACAGGTTCGGTTTGCGTGTTGGCTGTTTGGACCAGTCGTCCATCCGCATCTAGCCCGACCACGCCCAGGTACAGTTCGGGCGCGAGCCGCCGGTTCAGGCGGATTTCCTCACTGCAGAAAAACCGCCGCTGGTCGCGGTCGGTGAAATCAAGAAAGCCGAAATCCATGGGTTTTTTGATCTTGTATGCGTGCGGACCGGCCAGCAACACGTGGGAAATATGGGTTTGCAAATGCACGACCTCGCCATATTGATCATGTAGATGGCGTTTGAATTGTTCCAGAGGTAGCGCATTCGTAACAGGGGTATTCATAACGATGTATTCCTTGCGATATTACTATATTAAAAATTAAAAGCGTTTGGGCATAAAAGCACTGAATCAGCGCGAACAAATCGACGAACCTGCCGTTCGACCAACCCGTTCAGGTCACGTGACGCATCGAACGATGATCGCGGTTTTTAGTCACGGTTTTTCAGGGGCACCCTTCATGCCAGATGCTGTTAAACTGTTTACTAATTATGGTTCTAGTGTATCAGTGTGGGTGAGCCCGGTGGCGCAAACAAAAAAATCAGCTCGACCAGCCCAAAAAACCACAACCCGCAAAGGTTCTACCGGTAATAAAACAGCCAACAAAAGCACTTCAATTGGAGCTCGCGTGGGTCGCTTAAGCCTGCCTGGTCTTTTCTGGCGCATCGTGATTATCGCTCTGCTGGTTCTCACCGCGCTGATGAGCATCTGGGCGTATTTTCTGAATCAACGCGTCGTCGATCGCTTTTCCGGCACGCTCTGGAAGCTGCCCGCCACGGTTTATGCGGCGCCACAGGAAATTTATGTCGGCCAGCATCTCTCGCCCGGCGAGCTGGTGGATGAACTCACCAATCTGCATTATCGCGACCGCGACACACTCACCGAAACCGGCACCTATAATCGAGTCGGCAACGAAATTCGCCTGCACCGCAGGGCATTCAATTTCCCGGACGGCAACGAACCGGATAAGCAGATTCGGGTTCAATTCGTCGGTGACCAGGTCAAGGCAGTCAACGACGACAAGGGTACCAACGTCGGCATCATTCGCCTGGAACCGATGACGATCGGCCAGCTTTACCCGGATATCAATGAAGACCGTGTGCTGCTCAACGTTGAACAGGTACAGAAAGACGCGCCGCTGCTGATCAAAACGCTCATCACAGTCGAAGACCGGGATTTCTATCATCATCACGGCGTAGTGCCGAGCGCCGTATTTCGCGCGCTGCTGGTCAATATTGTCAGCGGTCACAAAGTGCAAGGTGGCAGCACCATCACCCAGCAACTGGCCAAAAATCTGTTCCTTACGCCCAAGCGAACCTACAAGCGTAAGCTCGAAGAGATGATCATGGCGCTGGAAATGGAATGGCACTACTCCAAGGACAAGATCCTCGAAGGCTATCTGAATGAGGTCTATCTCGGCCAGGACGGTAGCCGCGCCATTCACGGCTTCGGGCTGGCCGCGCGTTATTATTTCGGTCGGCCGGTCGATGAACTGCGACCGGAAGAAATCGCCCTGCTCGTCGGCATGGTAAAAGGCGCATCCTACTACAACCCTCGCCGCAGCCCTGAGCGCGCCAAGGATCGTCGCGATACGGTGATCGACCTGATGGCGGACAACGGTCTGATCACCCCGACCGAAGCGGGCGAACTCAAACAAAAACCACTGGGCGTGCTCAAGGAAAAAGGCACGACGTCACCCCATCCAGCGTTTCTGGATCTGGTGCAGCGGCAGCTATCGCAGCAATACAACCCGGAAGACCTCAAAACCAAAGGATTGCGGATTTTCACCACCATGCAGCCCCGCGCGCAGGATGCGCTTGAACACTCGGTCACAGCGCTGGATGCGATAGAAAAAGGCCGCCATTACAAGCCGGATACGCTGGAAACCGCAGGTATTATCACCTCGATCGGTACAGGTGAAGTCGAAGCATTGATCGGTGGGCGCGATCCCGCTTATGAGGGCTATAACCGAGCACTGGACGCTCAGCGACAGATCGGCTCGTTGATCAAACCAGTGATTTATCTCGCCGCCCTGTCCGCCCCGGCCAAATACTCGTTGATTACCCCGCTGGACGACAGCCCGTTGACCGTCGATCAACCAGGCTCAAAACCCTGGAAACCGGAAAACTACGACCGCAAGTTCCTCGGGCCCACTCCGTTATATACCGATCTGGCCGAGTCACGCAATGTGCCGAGCATCCGGCTGGGTCTGGATGTCGGCCTGCCGACCGTGTCCGATACCCTCCATCGCCTGGGCGGGCCGGAAATCAAGCCGTTCTACCCTTCGATGCTGCTCGGCTCGATGACCATGAGTCCGTTCAATGTCGCCCAAATTTACCAGACACTCTCCTCCGATGGCTTCTACAGCCCGTTGCGCGCCATTCGCAGCGTGGTGGACGCCGAGGGCAAACCACTGTCACGCTATCCGCTGACCGTCAAGAAGGTGGCTGATCCCGATGCACTTTATCTGCTGCAATACGCCATGCAGGGCGTCGTAAATAACGGTACGGCGCATAATCTGAACAAGACCATTCCGGCTTCCGTGGGCGTAGCAGGCAAGACTGGCACCACCAACGACAGCCGAGATGCCTGGTTCGCTGGCTTTACGGGCAATCGGGTCGGGGTAATTTGGGTCGGTCGCGATGACGACAAGCCCACCAGCCTGACCGGTGCCAGCGGTGCATTACCGTTATGGGCATCGGCATTCAAACCGCTGTACAACAAGCCACGGGACATGACGCCGCCCAAAGGGATCGATTTCGTCAATGTCGATGTGGCGCAGCAGGCGCGCGTTCCCAGCCAGTGCCCAGGCATCCTGATGCCATTTGTGAGCGGTTTCGAACCCAAGACCATTCTCGATTGCAATGGTGATTCGACCGGTTCGGGGAACACCGATCAGGGCGGCGGTGCACATGTCAATCCGCTCACCCCCATTTTGAATTTGTTCCGATAACGGGGTAAGACAAACTTGCTTACCAATACTCGCTAACCATTGATCGAAACAACACCCAGGAAACACTCAGGAAACACCCATGCCGACCACTATGCAGACAAGATACCAAGCCCACGCACTCAAAATGGGTGCCGTCACCCTTCTAGCCATCACCGTTGCGATGCTGGCTGGTTGTGCCGTTACGCCCCCGCCTCGCCCAAGCATGGTCATTAAGCAACCCCCAGTTCCACCCTCCGTGCAGGCACACCCACTGAACATGCCTCGATTGCAGGAACAAACGCTGCCGCGATCGAATAGCAACACGGCACCCAACGCATCAGCCCAAGCCACCCCGACAGCCAGTGCACCGGCTGTCCTGGCACTGGTCTCTCGCGCCGAGACACAAACGCAGTCCGGTGACTTTGGCGGGGCCGAGGCCACACTGGAACGAGCAGTCCAGATTCAACCGCACAACGCCCGACTCTGGCTTGATTTCGCTCAACTGCGACTGGCCCAGCAGCAGCCGGCACAGGCCGAACAGTTCGCCCTTCGCGCCGTGCAATACGCTCAAAGCAATCGGGAAGTCAGTGCCGCCTGGCAGATGGTCGCCAAGACCCGCGAGGCGCAGGGTGATACCAAAGGTGCCGCCGAGGCCCGCCGCAAGGCCGGTTTCGTGCCCGGTCAGACTCAAGGCTGATGAACGAAGAAAAAACGCACTGGCTTGAGGCCCCGCGTACCCTTCGAGGATAAATCCTGTGAACACGGAATCGGCAGACACACTGTCCACGACACCTGCGCCTTCAAAGCCAAGCACGCTGCAGGACGTCTTTGGCGAAAGCGGGGTACTTGCCGCAGCGTTCAGTGGTTATCAGCCGCGCGCGGGCCAGTTGCAAATGGCCGAGATCATCCGCGACGCCATCACCGATTCCCGAACGGTCGTGATCGAAGCAGGCACCGGGGTGGGCAAGACCTTCGGCTATCTCGCCCCGATTCTGCTCGCCGGACGCAAGGCGATCGTGTCCACCGGCACCAAGCATTTGCAGGATCAGATTTTCAGCCGCGACTTGCCTCAAATCAAGCAACTGATGGGTTCAACCACGCGCACGGCCCTGCTCAAAGGACGCTCAAACTACCTGTGCCTGCACCGACTGGAACGCGCGATGAGCGAAGGTCGGCTCAAAAGCCCGGACTGGGTCACGGCGCTGCACACCATCAAGGGCTGGAGCACGCGCACACGCGACGGCGATATTGCCCATTGCGATGCCGTCAGCGAAGAACACGGCATCTGGCCTCTGGTTACCTCCACCAACGAAAACTGTCTCGGCAAGGAATGCCCCGTCTTCGACGATTGCTTTGTGGTCAAAGCCCGCGAGGCAGCGCA
>NZ_DAIESY010000071.1:0-40007 GCF_027346185.1 Halothiobacillus sp. | reverse complement strand
ACCGATAAAGGTGTTACGCTGACCGCCGAGACCGCCATTTGAACCTGACAGTGAACCATTCTGGCCTGCATCAAAACCAGTTTCGTATTGGTAGATGATGCTCAGGTTGTCATTGATTTTCTCTTTGCCCTTGATACCAATGCGCGAAGAGTTGGTAGAGAAACCACCCGTAGTTGCAGCTGATGTATTATCTCCAACAAAGTCATAAGACACATGGAACTTGCCATACAAAGTAGTGTCGGCCATGGCAGCGGCTGGCGCGATCATGGCGGCAGATACGGCGATTGCGATGATATTCTTTTTCATCCGATCGATCTCCAATAGAGGTTTTGAGATTACAAGATTCCCCAGCCATCTGGGTACCGGGCAATAGTAGCCGGATACGGGGCTTACACAAGCCGCAAAGAACTTTTTTACAACATGAACCCACCTTTGTGTTGCAACACCACAACACAGCATGGGTATTTGCCCCAGAAAATGGCATTCGTTTCTCAGTCAGTAGTGTGTTTATGGCCGTGTTTCGCTATTGTGCAAATCCTCTACCCCCCACCCCAACCCTCCCCCACAAAGGGGGAGGGAGAAGGACTGCCCCACCCTAGCCCGTCCAGGGCCGTGGGCCAACACGGGCTTACGCCAGCTGCGCGTTGCCCTCTTCGCCCCCCACGCGAGGGGGAGGGAGAAAAAGCGCAATAACCCCCTCTCCCTTGATGGGAGAGGGGTTGGGGTGAGGGTGTTGAGGCTGTTACCCAAGCACTACCCCCCACCCCGACCCTCCCCCGCGAGGGGGAGGGAGAAAAAAAAGAGCGTTTACATCCTTCGTGAACGAGTGCGCCCCCTTTGCAAAAGGGGGGAATGAGGGGGATTTTTCATTCTGATCGAAACAGGCGCCTATACAGGGTGGTGAGCCAGTGGCGGCGCTGCCAGACCAAACCCACACCGTTATCTATCTCAAGATCGCGGGCTTGGGCCGCGGCGTGCGTACGGGCCGGTTGTCTTTGCTTGAGGAACTGATCAATGGCATCCAGGCTTGCATACCATCCGGCAAGATCACCTTCGAGGTAACACCACAACGGCTCGCTCCAGATAACATGCACCGGACATGAGGGCGAAACGCCACGGGCGACCAACTCATTTATATGCGGCTGGAAACTCGCTGAGAGAATCACGACCGGGTTGTTCGCATCACTGGCATCGTGTGAATGAAGGGCGCCAGCCAGAACCGCGGAGTCGGTATAAATCATAGGGCGATTATCGCTACTCATCAGGTCGTCGGCAGAAAACCATGTTGACTGACTGGCTTCGGTGGATTGGGGTTTCGGCCAAGGACTACGCCCCCACACCCAAAGGCTGTTGATTTCGGGACGCGCTTTTTTTGCCCGTTCGGCGTTAACGGGATGGCTATAAAGCCACATTTGCAACTCCGTGAGCCAGCGTCGGAACGGGCGCAACTCATCTCCCGCCAGCAGTTGGCCGACATGACGATTCAGAGCACAGCCCAACGGCGGCAAATCGACCGTGCCCACCCGTTCAAGCGCAGTGGCGGTGTACCCCAGATAGTGCCGCCCGCTCGCTGCCGAAAACAGGCTGATGCCATCGGCTTGAAGCCATTGATTCAAATCCGCCTGCAGCGCTGCCCATTCCTCCCGCTCGACATGCAGATAACGCGGCCCCATCAGCACTGCGTTGTCGGTGCCCGCCTGCAAGTGCACCGGCGTGACCTGGCTGACGGCCACAATGTCGGGATGTTCGGCAAGTGCTACACGTAATCCGGCATCCACGGACAAATCTGCCTGCAATGCGAACGCCGCCGTACTGTGGCCTCTATCCATTGCAGCAAACCGCGCCAACAGCAGAGTTTCCGGATCATCCTGACAAGCTTCATCTTGAGTTTGTGGTACTCCTGCCAGTCGTTCCGTCATTCGTTTCATACGACGTGAACGCAGCGCCACTGACAGCGGTCCGTCGGTCGGCCCATCCGGTGACCACTGCCAAAGCCGCTCCTGATTTGGCAGGGCAGCCTGATGGCCTGCCTTTTTATCCTTATGAGACTTATCCTCTTCAAAACGGGGTTCGGGATGTAATCCCAGGATACTTAAGCGCAGCTTATTCATAGTGTTCGCAGAAAATCGGGGTATACAAATCAGTCGGCCTTCTGTTCGGAGTCATCTGTGTTCTGGTCATCATTGGCAGATGGGGACTGTTTGGCCGGTATCGGCGCGATATAACCCGCCAGTAAGAGCAGTACGCCCACGCCGACAAACGAGATGATCCGGGCGAGTGTATCGCTGCCGGACAAATCGACCAGAAAGAGTTTAAGCACCACCACGCCAAGTAACCCGGCGGCAACCAACCATAGACGACGTTGCTTCAGTCGGCTGGCCAGCACGATCAGCACCAAGCCCAGCAACGACCAGGCAATAGAATATGTCGTTTGCGCCAGCGCCTCGTGCAGGAACCGCCCGTCATCGAGCGGCAGGCCAGCGTAGACATTCAGGCTACGGGCAATCATGGCATTAAGCCAGACAAACGCGGCCGCACCCATCAGCCAATGCAGCGCCTGTTGTGTTCGTGCACCATCAGAGTTCAGAGAATATGCACCAGCAAGCCGTCCATGCCGCCATAGGGCGAACAGGGCAAGAGCAGAAACAAAATCGAGTGCATTGAATAAGGGCAGGTAACCAATCTGAGCCGGTTGGGCCCAGCCCGCGCCCATAACAGGATCCGTCACCCACAGCCCGTGGACGATAAACATCCAACCCAGTAGGAACACACCCAATCCCGATGCGACCCAACCGCGATAAATGGATGCGTAGCCAAAGCGTTCGGCGAAGGGCCAGTGACGGGCGAAACCGACCCATGTCAGCAGCAACACCGGTATCAAGCCCCAACTCACGGCCGTCCACACGCCCGGCGTGTTCGGGTGCATGATGCCAAATGGTCCCAGATCGAACCAGCTGAAATTCAGCGTAAAGCCGAACATCCCCCGGAAAATCACATCCGCCAATTGGGGCGCCAACACAGGCACCAGCAGCCATAAGCCTAAACCATGCAAACGCTCGGATGCGAATACGGATTCGCCGCGACGCTCGCTCCAGTAGAGTCCGCCATAAAGTGTGGCGAACGCCAATAGCCATGCAAACCAACCTCCTTCGTGGAACGGGCTCATATTCAACAGCAAAATCAAGCCGCCCAGCGTCCACATCCAGACGGTTTGCAGCGCGAGTAGGTAACGCAGAACCGACCAATCGGACAACCACTGCCGCAGCCATTGGGCCACCAGCATCGACGCACTGGCGAACATCAGCCACAGCGTGAACGGCTGGAGCCAACTCGCCACATGTGCCAGATCGTAGAATCCGGTGCCGAACCACCAGGCCAATCCCCAGAGGGTCAACAGGGCAGGAACAGGCGCCCAGTTACGCCGATTACGTAATAGATAGGCACTGGCCAACCCGGAAAGCGCAATCAAACCGCCACTCAGGAAATAGCCATCCAGCAAAGGCCAGTGTGTCGGGTCGAGCGATGGAGGATCGTCGCCAAACGCCACGCCGGCACCGAGTTGCAGCAACAGGCCGAACACAACCGGCCATGTTTTCCCTTGTCGCAACCCGACCCAAAGCATGGCCGCGCCTTCCAATGCCCAAGTGGTACTGGTCCATTGCCCATCGAACGCGAACGGCACGGCCAAAGAAACAAAACCGAGCCCCAATAACAGGAAGGCATCATTAAGAATTTTGAACTGCATACCAAAAACGCGCCGCAACCCCAGCCACAGCACGAGATAGAGCATGCCCAATCCGAATGCGCTCCAGGCCAGACCGTATTCGAAATTTTGGACCAGAGCGGCTTGCAGCCCAAACCCGACCAGCGGCGGGCCAAACACGAGGGTGGATTGCACATAGTCACGCAGTCCATCTGCGCGTTGCTGACGCGCGAATAATAGGGCTGTCGCCAGAAAGATCAGATAAAAACCGATCAGAAAAGGTTCGGTGGTCGAAAACAGCGCAGGCTTGTAGTTCAACCCGCCCCAGATCGTGCCGATCACGAACGTGAACAAAAATGCCAGCAGATTGAGTTCGCGCCAGGCCCTACGCCATGCGACGAAGACGATGCCGAAATCGAGCACAAGGTAATAACTGAACAGATCGACATGCCGACCGCTGTCGCTACCCGCCAGAATCGGTGCGAGAAAACCGCCGACAATCCCCAGCGCGGCAAGGCTGCGGGCATCCTGAACGACCGCCAGTACCGCAGCAGCTGCCACAACCAGAAGCATCAGCCCCATCGTCACACCCGCTGGCAACAGCCCGTACAAACGAAACGCGGCATATAGCGTGAGATACGTCAGCCCGATGCCCCCGCCCTGCAACACAAGGGCATAGCCGGTATGTCGCTTACGCAAGTACCAGCCGATGCCGAGCAACACCAGTCCGCCGATGCCCACCAGGGTCAAGCGGACGCTGATCGGGAACAGGGCCTGATCGGCGGCGTATTTCAGCAGGAAGGCCAAGCCGAAAAACAGCACGATCACGCCGATCTTGGCGACCACATTGCCCTCGGTGAGGAAGCGGTACACGCTCGACCACAGGCGCGACAGGCCATCCGGCGCTCCGGTTTCGGCAGACGAGGGCGCGCCCCAGGCCGAGACCGACGCCCCATTGTTGGATTTGCTTTCATGGAACGGAGTGTCAACACGTGCCGACACAGGCTGCTCTTCGGTCATTTTCAATGATGCGGGAGAAGGCTCCGGCAAGGGTTCGTGCACTCGCGCATGATCGGATTCAGGCTCCGGGGCTCTCGGCTCCACTTCTTCCGCAGCAGATTCGGGCGCGACGGGCGAATTCATTGCCTCGGATGACGATGCTCTCTGAGCCTGAGGATGAGACAAATGACGCAATTCATCTCGCAACAATATCTGATCGGCGATCAAGGCCTGAACCTGCCGAGTCAACCGACTGACCTGCGCCACAAGAAAGCCGGTTAGCGCGCCAAACGCCGCGCCCCAGAATCCGGCCACCGCCATCCCGAAAATCAGCCCCACCAGGGTAAGTGTAATGATCATGACCTGTGCTCCCTGCTAAAACGGCACACTTTTCTGTCGATTCCAGAATGCCCGCCGTTTGTGTGTGGCGCAATGTCCTTCAATAAGTGTCGCGATGAATGCACCCGATACTCGCCTCGCCCTGCATCGAGCCGGGTCGGGCAGAGAAGGCGCTATTGGGGCCCAGCATCCTGAAGGATGTAGCTGGGCACGTCACCGGCAGAAGTGATCCCGATATTCGACAGGGTGACATTGACCGGACTACCCGGATCGTACCGGTTGTGACAGATGGCATAAAACGTCGTTGGATCGCTGAAATAATTATTGGTGAACGTCAGGTCACCCACGGGTAAACACCCACCCATATCCGCACCGTAGGGCACCAAATGACTCAACAGGCACTGGTCCTCGGTAAGTTTCGAACCTTCAAACGAAGTGGGATGGCGACAGGCGCCGAAATCGACCGTGCCAGTCTGGTGATGTATCTAAGCAGGGTGGACAGAGCCAAATACTTACCATCCTGGCTGGATGGTACTAATCCTCGTATGAGGTGCCGATCAACACCGGCTTCGAGCACCACAAGACCATCATGTATCCCAACAGGTTGAGATACACGATGGCACGCACCAAAGAAGTAGTTTCGTGACCCACCGGTCTTTGGTGTGAACGGGGTACAACTGCCAAGTCTTGATTGACAGGGCAGCTAATGCTTAGTCTGACATCACAAAGGGATGTAGGCGACCAACTCACGGAACTTTAGATTATTACCGCTGCATCAAACATTCAACTGTACGGCCATGAATCCTGGCATGTGCCGGATCAGTTGGCTTTCCATCCCCATTTAACGAAGATTTTCTCACCCTGTTCTGATTGCAAGAACTTGATGAAGTCTTTGGCTTGGGGGTTCGCTTGAGCGCGCTGGGTCAAGACAACGCCAGCATCCCGATAAATGGCGTATTGAGGCTCAATCTCGACCACGTCGGCCAGCTTGGGATTCGCGACTTGCCAGATGTTGTAAATGAGCCAGGCATCGATATCGGGTTGATCAATCCAGGCCTTTTTGGCCAAGGCACTGTTTTTGGCATAATCAACAATATTGCTGCGCAGTGATCGAACCGTTTGGATACTGCCTAATCGACCCGCAATATCTTCCCATGCGCCGGTTTGTCCCGCCCCCTGCACGACCAATACTTTGACGCCCGGTTTTGTAATATCGTCAAACCCTTTGATCTTTTTTGGGTTTCCAGGGCGAACCAAGATAGCCATCGGCCGCAAGTATAAAGGGATGACTTGATCGGACTTGATTTGACCTTCGAGCTGGTAGGTAAAATCGGTCATCATGTTTTCAGAACCACTGAAAATAATGTCGCCCTTGGCCTTGGCCTGCTCAATCCACTGGGGTGTCGGGCCCGCGGTAACCTCGACTTTGGTGCCCGTCTCTTTTTCAAATACCGCAGCCGCTTCTTTCATAGCCGGCGCGGGGCCGCCCGGCCCATACACATAAATAGTTTCCTGTGCTTGGGCAGAGGAGATGTTGCTGAGCGCCAAGGCCATAAGCCCCACAAAGCCGAGAAGACGAGTAAACATGGTGAGTTCCTCATTGAAAATTGAAAAAACGAAAACATAAAAATCACGACGATGTGATTATAGACTAATTTGATACGTATAAATGGCTCGAGCGGAAAGCCTCCTGGATGCCGCCTCTATGGCCATCAACGATTCAAAATCGCACTCAATTGAAATCTATTTATTTTTTGTTTGCCGAGGAATAGAATCCATTCCGCCTTCGGGTTCTCCGAAGGGCATCCCCTGTTTTTTCCCCATGTATCGTTACCAACCATCGAGGCCATCGTGGGCAATCCGTGTCAGCGTTGTGGTGCGTGTTGCGCCTATTTCCGCGTGTCTTTTTATTGGGCCGAGTCGGTGCCTTTTCTCGACGGTCAGGTGCCGCCCGAACTGACGGAACAGATCAACCCGCATCTGGTGAGCATGAAGGGCACCCTCACAGAACCCACACGCTGCGTTGCGCTTGATGGCGCCATTGGCGATTGCGTCAGTTGCTCGATTTATCCCAACCGGCCCACGCCCTGCCGTGAGCTGGAACCTTGGGATGAGCATGGCCAGCCGGATGAGAAATGCAGTCGGGCCCGCGCAGCCCATGGGTTGCCGCCCCTTGAACCCATCGTGCCGAACACTCCGGAAATCGTCGATCCGCTGCGTACGGGTACCGATTGACTGATCCCATCTTTGGGTAAGAATTGCCAATCTTTACCCCGGTGATTTCTGCCGCGTATCGAATGCGGCGCGCAGTGCTTCGCCGATAAAGATCAGCAAGAGCAAGGTGCCCACCAACACAGCAAAGGTGGTGAGCGATAGCCACCAGGCATCGATATTGTTCTTGCCCTGCGCCAGCAGTTCGCCGAGTGAGGGCGTGGAGGGCGGCACGCCCAGTCCCAGAAAATCCAGACTCGTCAAAGCCAGAATCGCGCCGGATACCCGGAACGGCAAAAAGGTGATCACGGGCGTGAGCGCATTGGGCAGCAGGTGCCGGAACATGATGCGCGGACCGGAAACGCCGAGGGCGCGGGCGGCGCGCACGTATTCGAGATTGCGGCCTTTGAGGAATTCGGCGCGCACATAATCCGACAAGCCGATCCAGCCGAACAGCGAGAGCAGAATCAGCAGCAAACCGATCGATGGCTGGAAGATCGAGGCGAAAATAATCAGCAGGTACAGTTCGGGCAGCGAACCCCACACCTCGATGAAGCGCTGGAAGAACAGATCGACCTTGCCGCCGAGATAGCCCTGCACCGCGCCCGCCAGCATTCCGATCACCATGCCGATAGCCGTGAGCGCGAAACCGAACAGCACCGACAAACGAAAACCGTAGATCAACCGGGCAGCGACATCGCGGCCCCGATCATCGGTTCCAAGCCAGTGCCGCGCATTGGGTGGCGCGGGGTTCGGGGCGGGATTGTAGTAATCGATGGTGTCGTAGGAAAACGGAATCGGCGCGCGCAGAAGCCAGCCGTGTTCACGGATTTTGGCAATGACGTAGGGATCGGTGTAATCGGCGTTAGTCGCGAAATCACCACCGAACGTGGTTTCCGGGTAATCGTGAATCAAAGGCAGATAGAGTTGATGCTGATAAAGCACCAGCAAGGGCCGGTTGTTCGCCAGCAACTCCGCCCCAAGGCTCAGCACGAACAGGATTGAAAACAGCCACAGGCTCAGATAACCGCGCCGGTGTCGCCGGAATCGCTGCCAAACCCGCCGCCAAGGGCCCAGGGATTGTGCTGGGGCGGTGATTTGGGATGCCTGCTCACTCATGAATTCACGGCCTGGAAATTGATGCGCGGATCAACCCACACATAGGCCAGATCGGACAAGAGCTTGCCGATCAACCCGATCAGCGTGAATACGTACAGCGTGCCGAGCACGACCGGGTAGTCGCGCTGGATGACGGCGTTATACGAGAGCAACCCCAGCCCATCGAGCGAGAAAATGGTTTCGATCAACAGGCTGCCGGTAAAAAAGGCGCCGAGAAATGCTGCGGGAAACCCGGTCACGATCGGAATCAGGGCATTGCGGAATACATGACCGTACAGAATCCGCCGTTCGGACAAGCCCTTTGCGCGGGCGGTGAGCACGTATTGCTTGCGGATTTCTTCCAGAAAGCTGTTCTTGGTGAGCATCGTCATCACGGCAAAATTGCCGACCACCATTGCCGTGACCGGCAGCACGATGTGCCAGAGGTAATCGGCAATTTTGCCCAACAGAGAAAGCTGGTCGAAGTTATCGGACGCGAGGCCACGCAACGGAAACCACTGCCAGAAACTGCCGCCACCAAACAAAACAATCAGCACAAGGCCGAGCACAAAACCGGGAATGGCATAGCCGACGAGAATCACGGTGCTGGTGACCGTATCGAACCGCGAACCGTCCCGCACGGCCTTGGCAATGCCCAGTGGAATCGAGACCAGATACGTGAGGAAGAACGTCCACAAACCGATACTGATGGAGACGGGCAATTTCTCCAGAATCAGATCGGTGACCGAGCGCTGATAAAAATAGGACGTACCAAGATTGAACGTGAGGTAATTGCCCAGCATGTCACCGAAACGTTGCCAGGCCGGTTTATCGAACCCGTAAAATGACTTGATCTGGTCCAACTGGCGGGCATCGAGCCCCTGATCGCCTCGATACAAGCCGCCTGACAAGCCGCCGCCGGATTCCGCCCCCGCCGCCCCGGCACCGCCCGATTTGAGCTGAGCGACGAGCTGCTCGACCGGCCCACCGGGCACGAACTGAATCACCGCAAAGGAAATGGCGAGAATCCCGAACAGGGTCGGGATCATCAAGAGTAGTCGCTTGATAATGTAACCGGTCATTCGTTTGCTCCGGCCTTCTTTTGAGGCTTCATCTGTTCGCGCATCTGTTCACGCATCAGGCGCGCCACGGCCTGATCATGTGCATCCGGCGACTGACTCAGGGCGGCAATCGTGTCGCGGTTATTTTCCACAAAGTCGGGCGAGCGATACATCATGCGTCTATGCCGGATTGCTCTGGTTCAGGGATTCAACGGTGTCAGGTTCTGCTGTACGCCACCCGGGGATTGGGCAGGAGATTGAACCAGGGACTGCGGCTCGGGTCTCGGATCAGAATCCTTGCAGTTGGCAATGCACACCACCGATTTCTTCACGCCGCCGCCACAGCCCACATAGCATTGCTCGAAGTTCTGCTGACAAGGGCATGGTGCGCTGTCGCATTGTTCGTGGATCAGACGTTTACGCTCCTCGGCCAGACTCGGTGCAACGGGCGGCGTGGGCGCATCATCGTAGTAATCATCGTAATAACCCGGACGCATCACCCAGCCATAGCCCGGCACAAACACCGGGTTGAAGAACCCCATGCGCAAGCTGCGATTGAGCTCGTAAAACTGCCGGTCGGTTTCATACTGGCGGCGTTGCGCTTCGTAGGTTTTAAGCGCCGAATCAAAAGCCGCCCGCGCTGCCGGTTCAATCTCTGCGATGCATGACTGGCGCGCCGCCGAACACCTGTTCTGACATTGCTTGAGCGCATCCTGGCATTGCGCCACGCAAATCAATCCTTTGGCGGTTTGCGGCGGCGTATAAGACGTTTGCGTGGCGTATTGCGGCGTGGCACAACCACCCAAAGCACCCACCGCCAATAGCGGAAGGAACCAGTTAAGAATCTTTCTAGCTACGTTGTTTTTGGGGAAGTTCATGTGTTTGCCACCAAGTTTGCATGACCCAGGTCATGGCATCGAAATAAAGCGGCAGCGGCTGGTGAAAACCGAATCGATTCCACCACGCCAGCCGATGCGCACCAATGTACCAGTTTGGCACAAGATATTCGCCCCAGAGCAGCACGCGATCCAGCGCGCGACAGGCCGTGACCAGCTCCGCCCGCGATTTGGCGTAGATGACCCGATCGATCAGCGCATCGACCACGGGGCTATCGATGCCCATGTAATTACTGGAACCGTCCGTGTGTGCGGCAGCACTGCCAAACCGATCCCGCAGTTCATTGCCCGGCGACTGCGATTCGCCATAGGCCACCACCGCCATATCGAAATCGAACCGATCCATCTTGCGTTGATACAGCGACACATCGATCGTGCGGTAACTGACATCGATACCAAGCCGTTTGAGGTTGTAGGCATAGGGCGCGACGATGCGTTCAAAACCGCGCATGGCCAGCGTGATTTCAAAGGAAAACGGCTGGCCCTTGGCATTTTTCAGCACGCCCTCTTCCACCCGCCAACCGGCCTCGGCCAGCAAATCACGCGCTTTGAGCAGGTTCACGCGCTGCTCGTCCGGATTGTTGGCGACGGGCACTTGATAGGGCTCTCGGAACAACTCGGGCGGCAACAGGGCTTTGAAGGGTTCGAGCAGGGCCAATTCATCGCCTTGCGGCAGGCCGCGACAGGCCAGTTCGCTGTTGCTGAAATAACTGTCGCAGCGCGTGTACTGGCCATAGAACAAGTGCGTGTTCGACCAGCCGAAATCCAGCGCCAGATCCATAGCCCGCCGCACGCGACGATCCGAGAACAAGGCACGACGGGTGTTCATGCCGAAGCCCTGCATCCCGGCGTTGTTTTTATGCGGTATTTCCCGACGGATGATGCGGCCATCAGCGAAATTCGCGCCGGTATAATCGCGTGCCCAGCGCTTGGAATTGGTCTCGTAGAACACATCGACCTCGCCCGCCTTGAAGGCTTCGAGCGAGACGGTCTCGTCCTTGTAGTATTTGAATACGATCCGGTCGAAGTTGAACTGCCCCCGGCGCACGTCCAGATCCTTCGCCCAGTAATCGGGATTGCGCTCAAAGGTGATGGTATTGCCATAATCGACCCGACCCACGCGATACGGCCCGCTGGTTAAGAACGCCTCGCGCGCCAGGCTGGCAAAATCACGACCCGCCAGCCAGCGTTTGGAGAATACCGGCAATTCGCCAATGATCAGATGCAGTTCGGGATTGACTCGCTTGAAGTTAAACTGCACATGCCGTGCATCGGTCAGTTCGGCCCCGGCGATATCCCCCCAGTACATTCGATAGCGCGGATGCGCCTGTTTGCTCATGAGCGTATTGAAGCTGAACAGCACATCCTGCGCCGTGACCGGGCTGCCATCATGGAAACGTGCTTTGGCATTGATGCGAAAAGTAATCGACAAGCCATCCACCGCCAGATCGGCCCGATCGGCCAGCAAGCCATAGGCTGAAAACGGCTCATCCCAGGCGCGCGCGGTCAGGGTTTCAAAACACAGTTCATTCAAGCCCGAGGCGGCCAAGCCTTTCAACACAAACGGGTTGAGCGAGTCGAAGTTGCCAAAGACCGACAGCGCCAACCGGCCACCCTTGGGCGCATCGGGATTCACATAATCAAATGCACTAAAATCGGCCGGATATTTGGGGGAATAGCCCAGCGCGTCGGCAAATCCGGCTGCCCGGCCAGCCGGGCTGAACCCACCGACACCCGCAGCCAGAGCACCTGTTGCCAGCAAATGACGAAGGAAATCACGGCGCGAACGCTGGTCGTCTCCTAATTGATCGTGTCGCGAGGGATGCTCGTTTTTCATTTCAACCGTACACTATGTCGATAAGCCTCGGGAGGAGTCGTTCGAGCGGGACAACCAGACGAACGACGGACGCTTTATGCATCTACTCGGGTGAGTGATCACATTTTTAGTCAGCATGAGGAACATAGTATGGGATTTTTAAGCGGCAAACGTGCCTTGATCGTGGGTATTGCGAACAATCGCTCCATTGCATCGGGCATTGCCGAAGCCATGCACCGGGAAGGCGCGGAACTGGCGTTTACCTATCTGAACGATCGCTTCAAGGAAAAAGTCGAAAAAGCGACGACGGACCTGGGTTCGAACATCTATCTGCCACTGGATGCCACATCCGACGAGCAGATCGATGCGCTGTTCCCGGCACTTGCCGAACATTGGCCGGAAGGCTTCGATATTCTGGTGCACTCCATCGCCTTCGCCCCGCGTGAAGCCCTGGATGGCGACTACCTCGACGGCATGTCGCGCGAGGCCTTCCGTGTGGCCCACGATGTGTCCGCCTACTCTCTGGCTGCATTGGCTAAGGCAGGCCGCGAGACGATGCGCGATAACGGTGCCATCGTCACGTTATCCTATCTCGGCGCCGAACGCGTGATGCCGAACTACAACGTGATGGGCGTCGCCAAAGCCGCACTCGAAGCGAATGTGCGCTATCTGGCCGGCTCTTTGGGCGGTCGGGGTATTCGCGTGAACTCGGTCTCCGCCGGGCCAATCAAGACGCTGGCCGCCTCCGGTATCGGCGAGTTCAAGGGCTTCCTCGATTACGTCGCGCTCAACTCACCATTGAAGCGCAACGTCACCATCGAGCAGGTCGGCAATACTGCCGCCTTCCTGTGCTCGGATCTCGCATCCGGCATCACCGGCGAGAATGTCTACGTTGATTCGGGGTACTTCATCACCGGCATGGGCCAGTGCCCGAAATAAGCCCACTATGGAATCTCTGCTCGAATCCATCCATGGCTTCGCGGGCTTACGCCAGCTGCGCGTTCAGATACGCTCGGACCGATACATGCCCGGCCCAAGCTCCGCATTTCAATGACATACGACATTGTGCGGTAAGGTCTGCATTTGTGCAGACCTTACCTGAATTTATTCAGGTATACCCCATTGGCGCAGTGCAAACGGCGCAAATAAAAAAGCGGCGCAACCTGCGTCGCACCGCTTGCCAACCCACCTTATCGGTGGGTTTTTTCATTCTTGGTATAGGCCCCGGTCCAAGTGACCTTTTCAAGAGGTTCAGACCGATTCACCTCAAGGCGTCGCTGTTTTCTCGGCCTTTTGGTGGATGGTGATCTTGGCTTCATCCCGCAGAGCTTTGAGCAACACGCCCAGAGTCTGCTGTGCTTGCGCCTGCTGGATTTCGGCAGAGAGCGCCTTCTTGTCCTGTTCGCTGATCGCGGTTGGATCGCCATCTTTAATTGCCTGGACGACCACCAGCGCTTCATTGCCGTCGCTCAGAGCCAAGGCCTTGCTGGCCAGTTGGCCTTCCGGTGCCGGAGGCAGAGCAAACGCCGCCTGAATCGCTTCGGCGGGGATCGGGGCATCACGCGCCGTCCGCTTGAGCCACACCGGCACCACCCAGGTTGCGCCGACCGCTGTTGCCGCCACCTGCGGCTCCTTACCCGAATCGATCGCCTTGCCTATCTGCTTCGCTGCATCAGCCAACGCCTGGTCAATAGCCTGTTGTTTCAGGGTGCGGGCGATCTGATTTTTCACATCGGCAAGGGGCAACTGCGTAGCCGGTTCATGCTGATCAACGCGAATCACGACCGCATGGTTCGCGCCCAGCTCAATCAGGTTGCTGTTTAATTTCTGCTCAAGTACTTCTTTTGAAAAAGCCGCTTGACGGACTTTCTCGCTCGCAGCAATGCCCGTGCCGCTATCCCGGTTGAGCCAATCACTGGTCTGCACCTTCAAACCCAGTGCCTCAGCCGAGGGGATCAGGCTATCGGGATGTTCATAAGACTGATCGGAAAGCTTTTCACCTTCGTCGTAATAAATCTTCTCAACTTGACGATCCTGAACCTCGGCTACCAGTTTGTCATGCACGTCCACCAGTGGCTTGATATCGGGATGGCTCTCTTTGGTCACCTCGATCAGGTGCCAACCAAATTCCGTGCGTACCGGCTCGCTGATCACACCGACCTTGATGCCATCCATGGCCTCTTCAAACGGCTTAACCATCTGACCGGGCGCCACTTCACCCAAGTCTCCGCCTTGGTTTTTTGACCCGGGGTCATCGGAAATGGCACGCGCCTCATCGCCGAAGCTGATCTTGCCGGAGACAATCGCTGCACGAGCCGCCAAAGCTTTGTTCTTGGCCGCTTCGATAGCGGCACCATCTGCATTCTTGGGTACGGAAATCAGGATATGTCGCACCGTGCGGACAACCTGTGCATTTTGCTTCTTCACATAGTCTGCATAGGCCTGCTCAACCTGAGCAGCCGTTACCTTGACCAAAGGCGCCAGCGTTTGCGGCGACAACTCGATGTACCGTAGTTTTACCCGCTCAGGGCGGATAAATTCGGTCTTGTGCGCGCCATAGTAGGCCTCGATCGCCACATCGGTCGGTGCGGCAACGGAATCGACCACCCGCGCACGATCAATACGCACCATGCCGATCTCACGAGTCTGGTCACGCAAGCGCACGATCTGATCCAACTCGGGCGCTGTCACAATCGTGCTCTCGCTGATCGCGTTTTCCAGCGTCTGCATGACGATATCCTGCTTCAGACCGGCCTCGAAATCGGCAACCGTCGCACCACGCGCAGCCACGAAGGCTTCATATTTCTTGACGTCGAACACGCCATTGGTTTTGAAAGCGGGCTCGGAACGAATCAGGTCGGCCACCACGACATCCGGCGCCCGGAACCCGGCCTTGTGTACAAACACGTTCAAAACGCGCTCATTGATCATCTGATCGAGCACCTGCTGATCGAGATTCAGGCTCTGCAGCAGTTCTGCGGATACGCTGCCACCGAGTTTCTGAATAATGGCCTGACGCTGTTGACTGACCGCCTGCTCGAACGCTTGCTGGGAAATCGGCAAGCCATCGACTTCGGCCACTGGCTTGTTTTTAGCACCACTGAAGTACTCGCCTACACCCCACAAAACGAAGGGCACACTGATTAAGCCGATGATCACGTAAGCGATCCAACCCTGAATGCGTTCCCGCAAATCCATCAACATAGCATCAATACCTTAAAAAACTTAAAAGCCCACCGGAGCAGGCAACTGGCCATTGAGTGCAATCGGGAGAATTACTCTCTCTATGGAATCTCTGCACAAATCCATCCATGGCTTCTTGCAGAAATACACAAGCCTGCGGGCTTATGCCAGCTTCAATGCGAAGCCGGTGTAAGCCTACGTTCACGCCCGAAACGCGCTGCGCATTTCAATGACTAACATCATTGAGCAGCAGGGCATCCGTGCTCTGCCCAGGAAGGTCTGCATTTGTGCAGACCTTCTCTATAAAAAAACAGGGACGTTCCCGCCCCTGCTTCTTGTACTTACCTCAGAAATTCACACCATAGCCCAGTTTGCTTTTGGCCGAACGAACCCGATGTAGCGAACGGCTTAGTTAACCGCGTCTTTCAAACCTTTGCCGGCCTTGAATGAAGGCAGGCGGGAAGCGGCGATTTCAATGGTTTCACCTGAACGTGGGTTACGGCCGGTACGGGCCTCACGCTCACGAACCAGGAACGTGCCGAAACCGACCAGGGTCACTTGGTCACCTTTTTTCAGTGCATCACCAACCGCTTCGATAAACGCATCAAGCGCTGCCGCAGATTCAGTTTTCTTCATTCCGCTTTTAGCAGCCATCGCGTCGATCAGTTCTGATTTATTCATGTCGTTGCAATCCTTTTCTTTGGGGGAGTTAAGATAGTGGGGTTGAGTTTTTGATTTCCAAGTGACGTATTCTGCAGGCAGTACCCGCAACAATCAACCAATTCCGATCACGCGCACCTGAGTCGAGACACTTTTATACAAGCCACACGGGCGCGCTGTCAACAAAGTCTGGCCGAATAAGAATCGGCAAGGCTTGGGCTCGGCACATAAAACTGCTATCAGAACGGTAATCAATGTGCATGCGCACTCTGGTCGTCGGGGCGCTTGGCCTCGACAACTGGTAGCGGTTCTTTTATCTCGACAGGCTTTGGTGTCGGCGGGGTAACCAGGGCCAGGTCCAGCACTTCATCGATCCAGCGCACCGGTCGAATATCCAGCGATGATTTAATTTTATCTGGAATTTCAACCAGATCCTTGCGGTTGCCTTCCGGAATCAGAACCAGCTTGATACCACCACGCTGCGCTGCCAGGAGCTTCTCCTTGAGCCCACCGATCGGCAGCACTTCACCGCGCAGGGTGATCTCGCCCGTCATCGCCACGGTCGACTTGACCGGAATGCCTGTCAGCGCCGAGACGATGGTCGTGCACATGGCGCCTCCGGCCGAAGGACCATCCTTCGGCGTTGCCCCTTCGGGCACGTGCACGTGAATATCCACCTTCTGGCTGAAGTCCGGATCGATCCCCAGCGAAACCGCCCGTGCCCGCACGACCGTCATCGCGGCCTGAATCGACTCCTGCATTACCTCACCCAACTGGCCGGTGTACTTGAGGTTACCTTTACCCGGCATGGTCGCCGCTTCAATCGTCAGCAGGTCTCCACCCACTTCCGTCCAGGCCAGACCCGTCACCTGACCAACCTGATCGGGATGTTCGACCTTGCCGAAATCGAAACGATGAACACCAAGGTACTGATCCAGCGAGCTGGAATCGACTGTAATCGGTGGCTTCTCTTCATTCGTGACGAGTTTGCGCACGACCTTGCGCGATACCTTGGCCAGTTCGCGCTCAAGGTTCCGCACACCGGCTTCACGGGTGTAGTAACGAATCACATCGCGAACCGCTGATGTATCGATGACAAGCTCCTTGTCCTTCAAGCCGTTCTTTTCCAACTGCTTGGGCAACAGATAGCGCTCGGCGATCTCGGTCTTCTCGTCTTCGGTGTAGCCGGCAATACGAATCACTTCCATCCGATCCAACAACGGACCCGGAATATTCAGGCTGTTGGCCGTGCACACGAACATGACCTCGGACAAATCGATGTCCATATCCATGTAGTGATCGGCAAACGCTTTGTTTTGCTCGGGGTCCAGAACCTCCAGCAAGGCCGAAGCCGGATCGCCCCGGAAATCGGAAGCCATCTTGTCGATCTCATCGAGCAGAATCAGCGGATTGCGAGAACCGATCTTGCTCAGCGTCTGCACGATCCGGCCCGGCAAGGCGCCGACATAAGTCCGACGATGGCCGCGAATCTCGGCATCGTCGCGCACGCCACCGAGGGCGATTCGGCCGAATTTCCGGTTGGTGGCCTTGGCAATCGACTGCCCGAGCGAGGTTTTACCCACACCCGGCGGGCCGACCAGACACAGAATCGGGCCGTTCATTTTGCGCACGCGCTGCTGCACCGCGAGATACTCGAGAATCCGCTCCTTGACCTTCTCAAGGCCGAAGTGATCAGCTTCCAGCACTTGCTCCGCCACGCCCAGATCGTGCTTGATCTTGGTCCGCTTCTTCCATGGCACGGCGATAATCCAGTCCAGATAGTTACGCACGACTGATGCCTCGGCGGACATGGGCGACATCATCTTGAGCTTGTTGAGCTCGGATTTGGCCTTGTCGAGCGCTTCTTTGGGCATACCGGCAGTCAGAATCTTGCGCTCCAACTCGTCGAGATCGCTTCCGCCCTCTTCCAGATCGCCCAGTTCCTTCTGAATCGCTTTCATCTGTTCGTTCAGATAGTACTCGCGCTGGCTTTTCTCCATTTGCTGCTTCACGCGGCCACGGATGCGCTTCTCAACCTGCAAGGTATCGATTTCTGATTCGATCAGCACCATGAGGTGCTCGATCCGCGCGTGCAGATCGATGGTTTCCAGAATCTTCTGCTTTTCTTCAAGGCTGAGCGCCATGTGAGCGGCGATGGTATCGGCCAGGCGCGAGACATCATCGATGCCAGCCAACGATGTCAGCACCTCTGGTGGCGTTTTCTTGTTGAGTTTGACATACCCGTCGAACTGATTGAGCAACGTACGCGCTTCCACTTCCAGTTCGCGATCAGGCTGTGCTTTCGGCTCTTCAATCGCATGCACTTCGGCTACCAGATACTGGTCAACCTCGTGCACCTGCACGCAGCGTACGCGCTCGATGCCCTCGACGAGCACTTTGATCGTGCCGTCCGGCAATTTGTGCAGTTGAAGAATGGAAGCCAACGTGCCGACGGCATGCAGATCCTTGCGGCCCGGATCGTCAAGCTCGGCATCCTTCTGAGCGACAAGCAGCAATTGTTTGTTGCCCTTGATAGCTTCCTCCAGCGCGGACACGGACTTCTCCCGTCCCACGAACAGAGGGATCACCATATGGGGGTAAACCACCACATCCCGCAGCGGCAGAACCGGAACGGTACGTGGTGCACCGGCGATGACTTCAGATGTTGTGTCGTTATGTGGCATATGTTTTACCTGTGTGACGCGCCGAATGGCGGTAAGGTGAGCGGATACGTATAGAGCATAGCCAATAGTTAATGCCGAATGGCAACTTTTCAAGTCGCTGGCGCAGAAAAGCGATCCACGATCAAAGAAAACATCCTGAATATGATGCGTCGTTGCGGCGCCGGAGTCACTCAGTGGACTTGCAAAAAAATCCCGCCAAGCAGCGGGATTTCAATTACGCTCTATAAAGCCGGGGAAAAGTTACTTATCGGAAGCTGCCTTGGGTAGGCTTTCGGCCTGATCAAAGAGCAGGTAGGGCGCATTCTCGCCACGCACAACCGAGGCATCCACGACGACCTTCTTCACATTCTCGGTAGAAGGCACCTCGAACATCGTATCAAGCAGCACATGCTCGACGATAGTCCGCAAACCACGCGCGCCGGTTTTGCGCTTGATTGCCTGACGCGCCACTTCCCGGAGCGCATCTTCACGCAGATCAAGCTCTACGCCTTCCATTTCGAACAGACGCATGTACTGCTTGGTCAACGCATTCTTCGGCTCGACCAGAATCTTGACCAACGCCGCTTCATCCAGTTCATTCAGCGTCGCGATGACCGGCAAACGGCCAATGAACTCGGGAATCAGACCATAACGCGTCAGATCCTCCGACTCGATCTGGGTCAGCAATTCATCGACCGCCCGCTTGTCATCCTTGGATTTCACTTCCGCAGAGAAGCCAATACCGCCTTTCTCGATCCGCTGACGGATGATGCTATCCAGCCCGGAGAAGGCACCGCCGCAGATGAACAGGATATTGGTCGTATCCAGCTGCACGAACTCCTGCTGCGGATGCTTGCGGCCACCCTGGGGCGGCACGGAAGCCTGCGTGCCTTCGATGAGCTTGAGCAACGCCTGCTGCACACCCTCACCGGATACATCCCTTGTGATCGACGGGTTCTCGGATTTACGGGTGATCTTGTCAATCTCGTCAATGTAGACGATGCCGTGCTGGGCTTTTTCAACGTCGTAGTCACAACGCTGCAACAATTTCTGCAGAATGTTCTCGACATCCTCCCCCACGTAACCCGCTTCGGTGAGCGTGGTGGCGTCGGCGATGGCAAACGGCACATCCAGCACACGTGCCAGCGTCTGCGCCAACAACGTTTTACCCGAGCCCGTCGGGCCGATCAACAGGATGTTGGATTTGGAGAGTTCAACCGGTTCGGACTCGTTATCCTTGTCCTTTTTGGCCACTATGTGCAATGAACCAAACAGATTCAGTCGCTTGTAATGGTTGTATACCGCGACGGCCAGAGCCCGCTTGGCGTGCATTTGCCCGATAACATACTCGTCGAGGGCCTCGACCAGCTCCTTGGGTGTCGGCAGTCTGGTCGGTGTTTCATCCCGTGCACTGGAAATTTCCTCACGGAGGATGTCATTACATAACTCGACACACTCATCGCAGATATATACCGATGGGCCGGCAATGAGTTTACGAACCTCGGCCTGCGGCTTGCCGCAGAATGAACAGGAGAGATCCTGTTCGGTTTTTGTACTTTTAGCCATAATCAGCCTCTGTCTGTGATCAAACCGGGCAAGTTTCGAGCCCAGTTTCAGTCATTCGCATCACGCGCGTTTATCCAGCACCGCATCAATCAAACCATACTCGACAGCTTCGGATGCCGACAGAAATTTGTCCCGATCCGTATCTTTTTCGATCACTTCCATCGGCTGATTACAGTGCTTGGCCAGAACGCCATTCAAACTATGACGCAATTTGATGATTTCTTCCGCATGAATCTTGATATCGGAAGCCTGCCCCTGGAATCCGCCCAAAGGTTGGTGAATCATCACCCGCGAGTTCGGCAACGCAAACCGCTTGCCCGGCTCGCCACCCGCCAGCAGGATGGAACCCATGCTGGCAGCCTGACCGATGCACAGTGTCGAGACATGCGGCTTGATGAACTGCATGGTGTCGTAGATCGACATGCCCGCCGTCACAACGCCGCCCGGCGAGTTGATATACAGATGGATGTCCTTGTCCGGATTTTCCGATTCCAGAAACAGCAGCTGCGCCACGATCAGGTTGGCCATGTGGTCTTCAATCGGACCTATAACGAATACAACCCGTTCCTTGAGCAGGCGGGAGTAGATGTCATACGCCCGTTCGCCGCGGGATGTCTGCTCCACAACCATGGGCACCAATGCGGCCAGTTCCGGCGCGGCCTGTGCCGATGAATACTGGCTAACTGTAGTTTGAGAACCGAAAATCATACATTCTCCCCTATGCATTCTCCCCGTGCACTTTGGTTCGATGCCTCGGGAGGGTGGTTTTAAAACAAAAAACGCGATCAACGCATCACATGAACTGTGGCGGTTGATCGCGACTTTTCAATCTCTCTATAGAAAAAATGCTGAAAAAGCTGCGTGGCGCTCAATCAGGCCTGTGGGGCCGGATTCATCACCGATTTGAATTCCTGTGATTTTTTGGTCACCTTGGCTTTGGACAACACGTGATCAACAGCTTGCTGCTCCAGTACTACCGTGCGTGCATTGCTCATCATTTCACGATCACCTTTGTAAGTCGCAACGACTTGCTCCGGCTCATCATACGCGGCGGCAATGTCATTGATGAATTCTTCGACCAAGGCATCGTCAACCTGCAAATCGGCTGACTTGACGATTTCCATGATCACCAGGCCCATCTTGACGCGTTTGGCTGCCTGCTCGCTGAACAGGCTGGCGTCGAGCGCGCTGGCATCGGCATGAGGCATTTGCTGGCGAACGAACCCATCACGCATGGCAACCGCTTCTTCATCGACCAGTGCCCTCGGCACGTCAAATGTCAGGCTGTCGGTCACGGCAGTCAGCACCACGTCTTTAGTCTGACGTTTGAGCGCCTGCCTGAGTTCGCGCTCCATGTTCTTGCGCACATCAGACTCCAATTCAGCCACTGAGGCAGAACCGAAACGGGCGGCAAATTCGTCGTCCAACTTGGGCAGCGCTTTCTCTTCAACCGCCGTCGCAGTCACAGTGAATTGCGCGGTTTTGCCCTTGAGGTTTTCTACGGGATAGTCTTCGGGGAAGGCCACATCAAACACACGTTCAGGTTCGCCCATGGCAATACCAGCCAGACCTTTTTCGAAGTCCGCCAACATACGGTTTTCACCAAGCACAACCTGCATGCCTTCTCCGCTACCGCCTTGGAATGCTTCGCCATCGACCTTGCCGTCGAAATTCACGGTAACCCGATCACCATCTTTGGCCGCACGATCCACTGATTTCCAGTCGGCATGCTGTTCACGCAGTGTCGCGAGCATGTCGGCCACATCGGCGTCAGTTACTTCGGCTGTTGAGATTTCAATTTCAAGGGCTGAAAGATCGCCCAATTCGAATTCGGGATAAACTTCAACGGCAGCCACAAATTTGAGGTTTTCACCCGGTTGCCCTTCGACGGACTCAATCGAGGGGTTGCCCGCCGGTCGCAGCTTCTGCTCGGCGATGGCCGCCTGATAGTTGCGCCCCATGACGTCGCCGACCACCTCTTCGCGCACCTGGCCTTCATAGCGCTGACGCACGACCGGCAAAGGCGCCTTGCCCGGACGGAATCCGTCCAGACGTACGCGGCGGGACATATCCTTGATGCGGCGATCGACTTCGACATCGATTTCACTGGCAGGTACTTCAATCGCCAAACGACGGATCAAACCTTCTGATGACTGCAATTCAACCTGCATGGTCACTCAACCTCAAACTTCTTCATATCTAAAAAAATAATCAAGGCGATGCCCTGATCAGGAATATGGTGCGAGAGAAGAGACTCGAACTCTTACGCCAAAGGCGCTGGAACCTAAATCCAGTGCGTCTACCAATTCCGCCACTCTCGCTAAAACGTCCCGTTGTCGGCATTTCCGACACCCGGCGCGATCTCAATCACGACCCGCCGATGCCAAATCCGTACGGATCAAACCGGCGGGGGAGTATACCTGAGCTTATCGGCAAGCCCAAACTACCCCTCTGCCAACGCTCAACTACATCGGCATGCCAGGAATGCGCCCCTTGAGCGCGCGCATCATTTTTTTCATGCCGCCACCGGAGAATTTTTTCATCATGTCGCTCATGTCACGGTGCTGCTTCAGCAACCGGTTGACATCGTGCACCTGCATCCCCGAACCCAGCGCAATCCGGCGCTTGCGCGAGCCTTTGATCAACTCGGGGTGCAACCGTTCCTGGATTGTCATGGAGTTGATAATGGCAATCATGCGATGCACATCACGATCCTCGATATTCGCCTTTGCATCCGCCGTCAGCTTGCCCATACCCGGCAACTTGTCCATCAAGCCACCGATGCCCCCCATGTTGAGCATTTGCTGGAATTGATCGCGCATATCAACGAGGGTGAAACCTTTGCCTGCCCGCACCTTCTCGGCCAGAGCCTGGGCCTTGCTGGTGTCGAGATTACGCTGCGCTTCTTCCACTAGAGAAACCACATCGCCCATGCCCAGGATGCGCGAGGCGATACGATCGGGATGGAAGGGCTCAAGCGCGTCGAGCTTTTCGCCCATCCCGATGAATTTGATGGGTTTGCCGGTAATGGCGCGAACCGACAGCGCCGCCCCGCCGCGCGCATCGCCATCGGCCTTGGTGAGTACAACACCGGTCAGCGGCAGCACTTCATTGAAGGCCTTGGCGGTATTAGCCGCATCCTGGCCTGTCATGGCATCGACGACGAACAGGGTTTCCACCGGATTCAGTGCGGCGTGCAACTGGCGCACTTCGTCCATCATCTCGGCATCGACATGCAACCGACCTGCAGTATCGACAATCAGCACGTCGTAAAAACCGACACGCGCCTGCTTTAAGGCGGCCTGCACGATGTCCAGGGGCTTTTGCCCCGCATCGGAAGGGAAAAAATCGACGCCGACCTGACCGGCGACCGTTTCGAGCTGTTTGATCGCGGCCGGGCGATACACGTCCGCACTGACGACCAGCACTTTTTTGTGTTCGCGCGTGCGCAGAAGTCGACCGAGTTTGCCGACGGTGGTGGTTTTACCAGCCCCCTGCAAACCGGCCATTAGCACGACGGCCGGTGGTTGGGCGGCCAGATTAAGTGCCGAGTTCTCGGCACCCATCAGCGCGGTCAGCTCATCGCTGACGATCTTGATGAACACCTGCCCCGGCTTGAGGCTTTTGATGACCTCGGCACCAACGGCGCGTTCCTTGACCTGATTGACGAAATCGCGCACCACCGGCAAGGCAACATCTGCCTCCAGCAAGGCCATCCGCACTTCACGCAGGGCGTCCTTGATGTTGTCTTCGGTTAACCGCCCCTGCCCGCGCAGCCCATCGAACAGACCACCGAGCCGCTGGGAAAGATTTTCAAACATGCGCGCGTACCATCTCGATCAGTAACTCAAATCGGCTGGAAAGAGGCTCAGTCGCCACGGCCATACCGCTTGCGATCCAGCTCCGTCAGCCATTTCTTGCGGATGCGGATCGAGGCCGGGGTCACTTCGACCAGCTCGTCATCATCGATGAATTCCAGTGCCTGCTCCAGCGTGAACCGGATCGGCGTCACGAGGGTGAGCGCCTCATCCGTACCGGAGGCACGCATGTTGGTGAGCTTTTTCCCCTTGAGGACGTTGACGGTCAGGTCGTTGTCACGTGAATGGATGCCCACAACCTGACCTTCATATACTTCATCCCCGTGGCCGATCATCATCTTGCCCCGATCCTGCAGGTTGTACAGCGCATAAGACAGCGCCTTGCCGGTTTCGTTGGCGATCAGCACCCCGTTGATTCGCTGGCCCACGTTGCCCGGCTTGTACTCACCGTAATGGTCGAATACGGAGAACAGCAGACCGGTGCCTTGCGTGGCCGTCATGAACTCGGTTCTAAAACCGATCAGGCCACGCGAAGGAATGATGTATTCCAGACGCACACGGCCTTTGCCATCGGGTTCCATATTCCGCAATTCCGCACGGCGGGTGCCCAGTTTTTCCATGACCGCGCCCTGATTCTGCTCTTCGATATCCACGACGAGCTGCTCGTAAGGTTCCTGCTTGACGCCATCGACTTCGCGGATGATGACTTCGGGGCGACCAACGCCCATCTCAAACCCTTCGCGGCGCATGTTTTCGATCAATACCGAAAGGTGCAATTCACCGCGGCCGGATACTCGGAATTTGTCGCCTTCCTCGGTATCCTCAACGCGCAACGCGACGTTATGCAGCAGTTCTTTATGCAGGCGATCACGAATCTGGCGGCTGGTAATGTACTTGCCTTCCTTGCCAGCGAACGGTGAGGTATTGACATTGAAGGACATACTCACGGTTGGTTCATCGACCGTCAGCGGCGGCAGCATTTCCACGTGATCCGGATCGCAGATGGTGTCGGAAATCAGGAGCGGGTCGAGACCGGAGAACACGATGATGTCGCCCGCCTGCGCACTCGGCACTTCGATACGCTCCAAACCATGAAAACCCATGATCTGAAGGATGCGGCCGGAGCGGATGTTGCCATCCCGGTCGATGACCTTGACTTGCGTATTGGTTTTGACCCGGCCGCGGGAAATACGACCGATACCCATGATGCCCATGTACGGGTTGTAATCGAGGCTCGATACCTGCATCTGGAAGGGGCCATCGGAATCCACATCTGGTGATGGCACAAAATCTACAATCGTCTGATACAACGGAGTCATATCGCCTTCACGAACCGAGTCGTCCAGACCGGCATAACCATTCAGGGCCGAGGCATAAACAATCGGGAAGTCGAGTTGCTCGTCGGTCGCACCCAGACGATCAAAAAGGTCGAAAACCTGATCCACCACCCACTGCGGACGGCTGCCGGGGCGGTCAATCTTGTTGATGACCACGATCGGCTTTAAGCCATGTTCGAACGCTTTTTTCGTAACGAAACGGGTTTGCGGCATCGGGCCATCAACGGCGTCCACCAGCAGCAGCACGGAGTCGACCATCGACAGCACGCGCTCCACTTCACCGCCGAAGTCGGCGTGACCGGGCGTATCGACGATGTTGATGCGGTACTCTTCGCCTTTCGGGCTGGTCCAGCGGATGGCGGTGTTTTTCGCGAGGATGGTGATGCCGCGCTCTTTCTCGATTGCGTTGGAATCCATCATCCGCTCACCGGTGTCGGTACGGGCGTCCAGGGTACCGGATTGTTGCAAGAGCTTATCAACCAGGGTCGTTTTACCGTGGTCAACGTGGGCGATAATGGCGATGTTACGCAAATGAGAAATCACAGGAGCATCCATAAATAAGGAATAAATTGGTGCGGCAGTATACCTGAACCCGCGTGTTTCTGGCAGCGTGGCCGGGTAAAATATTGGAATTATTCAAAGAACCGGGGGTCTTGCCAATCAATGTCAGTCAGGGAATCCACCCAGTATCCGTCAAGAACGGCCATCGTGTGCGGGTCGCGCATCACACCCACGGTTCGCAAGCCAGCACGGCGCGCAAAACCCATGAGCATGGGCGTGCTGGTGATGAAGAGGATCCGTTCGGGCGATACATCCATTTCTTCCGCCAGATCAAGCCAGGTCTGTGTCTGGCGCCATTGAGGCAGTGGTCTTTCAATAACCACAAATGCTTCATCAAAAAACGAGGACAGCCGTGAGCCGTAACGCCGCACGTCAGCCGTGATGCCGACCACCGTCAATCTCAGGGCGCGCCACTGTTCAAACGCATCCAGCGCGTCCGGAAACAACATCAACTGATCATCTGGTTGAAAATCAAAGAGCGCCACCAAATCAACCCATACCGCACGTACGATCATTATCAGCCCCCATTTATTCGCTATATAGATAGAATGAAGCACATAAAACCCACTGCCGAAGAACACTACATGACAATCCAATTCACCAAAATGCACGGACTGGGCAACGATTTCATGGTCATCGACGCCATCAATCAAGCCATCGAGCTGAATCCGGAACAGATCAGGCAGTGGGCCGATCGGCATTTCGGCATCGGCTTCGATCAACTGTTGATCGTCGAGCCACCCAAAACCGCCGACACCTTGTTCACCTATCGCATATTTAACACAGACGGTGGCGAGGTTGAGCAATGCGGCAATGGTGCGCGCTGCTTTGCCCGATATGTGTATGACAAAGGATTGACCGCCGAGAAAGAAATTCCCGTTGGTACCGCCAGTGGCCGGATTGTGCTTCATATCACCGATTCAGGCGATGTCACCGTCGACATGGGGCGACCGATGTTCACCCCAGCCAACATCCCCTTCATCACCGAACAGGAAGCCACAAGTTATCCATTAACGCTTGATGACGGCAGTGAGTGGCTCATTGATGCAGTTTCCATGGGCAATCCACACGCCGTGCTGGAAGTCGAAGACGTCGACACCGCCCCGGTCAGTCATATCGGCCCGATGATCGAACACCATCGACAGTTCCCAAATCGAGTAAATGTGGGTTTTATGCAAATCATCAACCGCCAGCACATCCGGCTGCGTGTATTCGAGCGCGGCACCGGCGAAACGCTCGCCTGCGGAACCGGTGCCTGCGCAGCAGTTGTCAGTGGCATTCGTCGAAACTGGCTTGATTCTCCCTGCTTTGTCGACGTTCGCGGGGGGAGGCTCTTCATAGCATGGGCGGGGCAACCTGAAGATACCGTGCTCATGACAGGACCCGCACAAAGTGTTTTTGAGGGCCAAATAAGCCAAACCATCGTGTGAACCCTGGCCGCACCATCCCTATATCCAACATAAAAACAATATCAGTTTAAAAAAAACAACACTCGCCTACTCAACCCAAACCCAAGAGCCACGAACAAACGCTCGCCAGAAGTTAAAACAAACGAAACATAAGCTAATGAAAATAAATCATAAGACAGCAACAAGCGAATTACTTATATAAATAAATAAGCATTTACTAATACACAACTCGCTGATTTATTAATATTTTTTCGCGCGCCCTCAATTTTCTTGAATTCTCCCAGTTTACATTTCTGTTAACTTACGCGGGTCTCGAAGCAACCCGTCATCAGAATGTGGGCACCCGCATAGCGGAAAGCGAGCAGATGTGCGCCCAACTCCAGAGAGGGGAACGGGCCGCAAAAACAATCAATCAGGAGACTGGATAAAAATGGTATTCAAACGTTCACTACTGGCCGCATCGGTTGCCGCCACCTTGATCGCCTCAGGCGCTGCACACGCGACGAATGGTTATTTCTCTCATGGTTACGGCGTTAAAAGCATGGGTATGGGCGGCGGCGGTGTAGCCCTGCCGAACGACAGCGCGATGATTATCGCCACCAACCCGGCAGGCATCACCGAAACCGGCACTCAGATCAACTTTGATATCTCCTGGTTCCATCCAGTGCGCGGTTACAGCCAAACAAGTAATAGTGGAATGTTTAATGCCTCCGCCGAAAGCGGAAGTAATAATTTCTACATTCCCGAACTCTCAGCCAGCTATGCGCTCAACGACACCAGTTCTATTGGTATCGCTATTTATGGCAACGGCGGGATGAACTCAGACTATTCGGGTACCGCAACCAGCCTGTTTGGGGCGGGTAACTCAGGCGCGTTCGCAGCTCCAAACTCGACAATGACAGCGATTTATGGTGGCGGGGAAGGTGGTGTAAATCTCAAGCAGATGTTTATTGCTCCAACCTATGCCCACAAGTTCATGGACGGCAAACTTTCCGTGGGTGCTAGCTTGCTGTTCGCACGCCAAACCATACAAGTCAAGGGATTAGGTGCATTTGACAATGGGATGTACTCGGCCGCACCTGGTTATGTGACAGGAAACGAAGTATCCCACTCTACCGGCTGGGGCGGGAAAATCGGTGTTCTGTTTCATGCCACCGACGCCATCTCACTGGCAGGTAGTTACCAGACCAAGATGGCCATGAGTAAATTCGATCAATACGCAGGCCTGTTCGCTGAAGGCGGCAAGTTTGATATTCCATCAACATGGACCATTGGTGGCGCATTCCAAGTTGCTCCCGCTTGGACATTGACAGCTGACTTCCAGCGCATCAACTATTCCAGTATCAAGTCAATTGCGGGCACATCTACCACCTTGGGAAGAGTTAAGCTTGGCTCCGACAACGGGCCAGGATTTGGCTGGAGCGATGTGAATGTAGTCAAACTCGGCGCCCAGTGGCAGATGAGTCCAGCTCTACAATTACGCGTAGGCTTTAACCATGGCACCAACCCGGTCGGATCGCAGGATGTCGTATTCAATACCTTGGCTCCGGGTGTCGTTAAAAACCACTACACGGCCGGCTTTACTTATGCACTGGATCAGCATCAAGAGTTGAGTGGTGCCTTCATGTATGCGCCAGACGTTACAGTATCGGGCCCGAATAATGCTGTAGCCAGCTACGACCCATCAACTACAACGACTATCCACATGAAGCAGTACGAAGCTACCATCGGTTATGCCTACAAGTTCTAATCGAGTCTTTATCGATTAAATCGGTTTAGCACCGCCCTCTCGGGGCGTAAACCGGCTCAAAACCCCGCGCTCTTATCGAGGCGGGGTTTTTTGCATGTAAACACACTACTATTGATTCTCAGTCTGGCCGATGGCGATTTCTGACTGGCACACAACTTCATAGAAGGGTGATTCTTTAATTCAGGAGTTAAGGCTTCCTCATATCCCGGGATGCGGTTCACGCTGAGATCACCCGGCGAACCGGGGTGTTTATCTACCTCTGCGATGCGCACAGCACTGGCAACGCGGCCGCAACGAAAATATCAACGGGCTGATCGCCAGTACCTGCTCTGAGCGCGGGTGTGTCGGTGCAGAGTCAGGAAGACCTGAGTGCTATTGCGTTGCAACTGAACTTGCGTCCGCGATAGCGCTTCAGCTTCAAGTGTCCTATCGAAACATGATGAGCGAGGTGATGGGTAAAGCCATAGCTATGCGCCATGATGCTCCAGATTCAATCCAATAACCGTGTTAACCTCAGACATTGCAACCGCACTTATTTAAGCTACCCGTGTCTGATCAACCGTGCCTTGCTGCACCATCCACCCCCGCCTGTGCGACGGCAGCGGCGCGGAACAGGGCACGGCGTTTGTTGAGAGTTTCTTCCCATTCGTTGGCGGGGATGGAGTCGGCGACGATGCCGCCACCGGCCTGAATGTGGAGTTCACCGTCCTTGAGGACGCCGGTGCGGATGGCGATGGCGGTGTCCATGTTGCCATTCCATGCCCAGTAACCGACGGCCCCGGCGTAGACGCCGCGCTTGACGGGTTCGAGTTCGTCGATGATTTCCAGTGCGCGAATCTTCGGCGCGCCGCTGACGGTGCCTGCCGGGAAGGTGGCGCGGAGCACGTCGATGGCATTGAGACCGGCTTTGAGCTGGCCGGTCACTTGCGAGACGATGTGCATCACATGTGAATAGCGCTCGATGATCATGCGTTCTTCGAGTTTCACGGAGCCGATTTCGGCCACGCGACCGGTGTCGCTGCGTCCCAGATCGATGAGCATGACGTGCTCGGCGATTTCCTTCGGGTCACTCAGCAGATCCTGTTCCAGTGAGAGATCTTCCGCGTGGGTTTTGCCGCGTGGGCGCGTACCGGCGATGGGGCGTACGGTAATCTCGTTGTCTTCGAGGCGGGCGAGAATCTCGGGGCTTGAGCCGATGACCTGATGATCGCCGCAATCGATAAAGTACATGTACGGCGAGGGGTTCAGGCTGCGCAGGGCGCGATAGAGGTCGATCGGCGGCGCATCGTAGCCGATGGTCATCCGTTGACTGGGCACCACCTGCATCACATCACCCGCCGCGATATATTCGCGAATTTTCAGCACGACCGATTCGTAGCCTTCGCGCGTGAAGCTGGCCTTGAAATCGTTCTCGTCGATATAACGAGGATGGGCCAGTGGCGCATAGCGCACCCGCTCGGTTCGCAGATGTTCGGTAAGGGCATCTAAATGCCGGGCCCCTTCTTCGAGGGCATTGGCCTGGGCCGGATCGACCAGTGTCACCAGCAGGAGTTGACTGGAGAGGTTGTCCACCACCACGACCTGTTCGGACACCATGAGCAGAATATCGGGCGTGCCCAACGGATCGGGCTTGGGTGGTTTCGCAGCCAGCCGTGGCTCGATATAGCGAATGGTTTCGAACCCGAAATAACCCACCAGCCCGCCGTGAAAGCGCGGCATACCCTCCGGCTCGAACACACGATAGCGTACCTTGAATGCCTCCACCCAGGCCAGCGGATCGTCCGCCTCAGTGGTTTCAATCAGCTCATTGTCCCGGCGCACTTCGATCTTATGACCATAAACGCGCAGCACCGTCCGCGCCGCCAGCCCGATGATGGAATAACGCCCCCAGCGCTCGCCGCCCATGACTGATTCAAACAGGTAACTGTTGGGCGCATCGGCCAGTTTGCGGTACACCGACAACGGTGTGTCGTAATCGCCGGAAATGGCGCGGGTGAGCGGGACGCGGTTGAAACCTTCGGCAGCAAGGGCCTTCAGTTGAGCAGCGGTTGGGGTGAACGACATGACAATTTCCTTAGTTTCTGGTGCTTTACGGCGTTATGGACGGAGCGGGGAGAACTACTCAACTCCGCCATCGCCGTTTTGCCCTTTGCAGCACCGGTCGCGTCATGATGCCTTGCCGATCAGCTTGGGGAATTCCGCCATCGAATCAATCACCGCATCAGGGTGATAATTGCGGATGTCTTCGCCGTGGTTGTAGCCGTAACTCATGCAGATAATGGAGAAACCGGCCGCACGAGCCGCCTTCACATCGGAAATCGAGTCGCCGATCATCAACGCTTCACGCGGATGCACCTTGAACCAGCCTGCTGCGTATATCAGCGGGGCGGGATCGGGCTTTTTCAGGGGCAGCGTATCGCCCGCGATGACGGTTTCGAATGAATCGAGCAAGCCCATATCCTTGAGTAACGGCAAGGTGAATGCTGCGGCCTTGTTGGTCACGCAACCGACGGACAGCCCCAGCGATTTGACGTAGGCAATGCCCTCTTTCACGCCAGGGAAGACGCAGGAATGCTTGCCATTGGATTCTGCATACAAGCGTTTGAAAATCGGTATGGCCTTGTCGAACAGAGCCGCATCGGGCGTACCGTGCAAATCGTTGGTTAATGCGCGCTCGACCAGGCGCTCGATACCGTTTCCAACCCAGTTACGCACATCGGCTTCGGCACGGTGCGGCAAGCCAAGTTCATCCTGCATCTGGTTGACCGCAACCAGCAGATCGGGCACGGAATCGATCAGCGTGCCATCCAGATCGAACAACACCATTTTGGGGGTAAATTTCATGGGAGAACTCGGAAATTGGAGAAAAATTAAGTAGTCGCGCCCGCCAACAGGGATTTCAACTCGTCAAGCGAGTCGATCATGGCATCAGGGTTGTAGTCGCGGATATCGCGTCCGTGATTGTAGCCATAGCTCGTGCAGACGATATTAAATCCGGCGGCGCGCGCGGCATTCAGATCAGAGATGGAATCGCCCACCATCAGCGCGCCCGTCGGTTCAACCCGAAACCAGCCAGCCACATAAAGTAACGGACCCGCATCGGGTTTTTGCACCGGTAAATCATCGCCACAATGCACATGATCAAAAAAACGCAACAGGCCGGTTTCGGCCAGAAGCGGCTCGGTGTAGGCGCGGGGCGTGTTCGTCATCAGCCCCACGGGAATATCGAGTGTGCGTACGTATTCCAGCCCCTCGATGACGCCCGGGAAAATCCGGGTGAATTTGCCATTCGTGGCCTGATAAGCACGATCAAACGCGGCGATGGCCTCATCAAGCAGCGCTTCATCGACCTTGCCATCCATTTGGCCGGTCAAGGCGCAGCTCACTAACGGCTTGATGCCATTACCGATCCAATCGCGAACCTGCTCGATCGTGCGTGTCGGACGGCCGAGCTCGGCAAGCATTCGATTGACCGCTTCGTGCAGATCCGGCACCGAGTCCACCAAGGTGCCGTCCAGATCTAACAGCACCAAGTTGGGCGCAAATTGCGGCATTACTTTTTAACCTTGGCGAGCTCGGCGCGGAATTCCGAGAGGATCGTGTCATAGCGATTCGCGTCGCTTGCACTGGCCTTGCCGAACAGAGCTGAACCGGAAACAAAGGTATCCACACCCGATTCGGCGATTTCACGGATATTGGCCGGGCTCACGCCGCCGTCGATTTCCAGACGGATGTCGGTGCGACCGGAGGCATCGATAATCTTGCGTGCCTGACGGGCTTTGTCGAGCACATACGGAATGAATTTCTGACCGCCGAAACCGGGGTTGACCGACATCAGCAGAATCATGTCCACTTTTTCGATGGCGTATTCGAGCACGTCCAGCGGCGTGGCCGGATTGAATACCAAGCCGGATTTGCAGCCGTGATCACGAATCAGTTGCAAACTGCGGTCGATGTGCTCGGAGGCTTCGGGGTGGAAGGTGATGTAGGTGGCACCGGCCTTGGCGAAGTCGGGAATGATGCGATCGACCGGCTTGACCATCAAATGCACGTCGATGGGTGCGGTCACGCCATGTTTGCGCAGGGCCTCACACACCAGCGGGCCGATCGTCAGGTTGGGCACGTAGTGGTTGTCCATAACGTCGAAATGCACCCAGTCGGCGCCGGAGGCGATAACCTTATCGACCTCATCGCCCAAGGCGGCGAAGTTGGCAGACAAGATACTTGGTGCAATGATGAAATCAGACATGCGGTTTCCCCATAAATTAAAGTAAAAACTGTGATGCAATGTACCCGAATCGACTGGAAAAATTAAGCCAGACCGATTCTGACGGGCAAAAATCCCGAAAAATCAGAAATCAAGGCGCCACTTTCGGTGGCAATGTATCGATGTGGGCATCGGACAGACGCTTGCGCAATGTGGCGAGTTGCTCCTGTTTGATCGGGCCGATCTGAATTCGGTAATAGGTTTTGCCGTTTACGCTGGCCGGGCGGACTTCCGAAGCAAAGCCCTGCATGGCAATTTCCGCCTTGCGACGGTCGGCCTCGGCCTCGGTGGCAAAAGAACCGGCCTGTATCCAGTAGTTTCGCTCCGGCGCCTTGCTTGCCGGCGTTACGGTCGTCTTGTTTTCAGATGTGGCTTTGTCCAAAGGAAGCTGCTTGTCCGGTGTCGTATTGGCCGGACCGTTGTTCTGCTGAGGCAACAGGGTATAGAACTCGAAATCCGGCTTGACCGGCGGCTTCTCATCGGGCTTTTTGACCGAACGGGCATCCTGCTGCACCGAGCCTGAACCCAAATGCGTGTCTTTTTTCCACAGATGTGAAGCGACGTAACCGAGCAGCACAATTACGACCAGCAGCAGCGCAACAATCCATTTCCCCGCGGAACCGGCGGGCGGATTGCTGCGGCGACGATTGGTCGGCGTGCGTTTGCTTTGAGCCATGTGTGAAGTTACCTGATTTGAATTTCTGGCTTGAATTTTCGGCTTACATTTCTTCCGGTGCGCTCATGCCGAGCAACGCCAGACCATTGGCCAACACCTGACGGGTCGCCGCGACCAGATTCAAGCGTGCATCACGCAAGGAGGCGTCATCAGCCACGAGGAATGCGTGCGCATTGTAGTAGGCATGGAAATCCTGCGCGAGTTCACGCAGATAATGGACGATCAGGTGCGGTTCGAGATTGACGGCGGCACGTTGCACGGTATCACTGAACTGCGCGAGTCGCTTGAACAGCGCCTGTTCGTGCGATTCGGTCAATCGTGCATAGGCGATGCGGCCGTTCTCGGCATCGTGGGTAAATCCGCGCAGCGGCAACTGACGGAACACACTGCATACCCGCGCGTGGGCGTATTGGATGTAATACAGCGGGTTGTCGTTGGATTGGCTTTTCGCCAGATCGAGATCAAAATCCAGATGCTGCGCTGCTGCGCGCATGATGTAGAAAAACCGGGCCGCCTCGTTGCCGACTTCCTGGCGCAGTTCGCGCAGGGTCACGAAGCTGCCGGAACGGGTCGACATCTGCACCCGCTCGCCACCACGGTACAAGATCGCAAACTGCACGAGGGAAACATCAAGCCGGGACGCATCAAACCCCAGCGCGGTCAGCGCCGCCTTCACACGGGGCACATAACCGTGGTGATCCGCGCCCCAGATATCAATCACGCGCTCGAAACCGCGCTCGAATTTCTCCATGTGATAAGCAATATCGGAGGCGAAATAGGTGCTTTGACCGTTGTCGCGGCGAACGACGCGGTCTTTATCGTCACCAAAATCGGTCGATTTGAACCAAAGCGCGCCGTTTTGCTCGTAGATGAAGCCACGTTCCTCCAGCTTGGCGATCGCACGGTCGATCAAGCCGCGATCTTCCAGCGTCTGCTCGGAATACCATTGCTCGTATTCCACACCGAATTCCCGCAGATCGTCGCGAATATCGGCCAGAATCGAGTTCAGGCCCGCATCGAACACCGTGCGGTAACGCGTTTCGCCCAACAGGGTTTTGGCCCGCTCGATCAAGGTATCGATGTACACATCCTTGTCGCCGCCCTGCGGCTCATCCGGCGGCAGGTTGGTAAATACATCCTCTGTCGATACGAACAATGTGTCGCCATGCTCGGTCTTGAGCGCTTTGGCGATGTCGAAAATATATGCTTCGGATTTGTAGCCATTCGCGGGGAAGGTCAGCTTGGCACCACAGGCTTCCAGATAACGCAACCAGATACTGACGGCCAGAATATGCATCTGCCGCCCGGCATCATTCACATAGTATTCCCGGTGCACGTCGAAACCGACGGCCGCAAGCAGGTCCGCGACCACGGCACCATAGGCCGCGCCCCGGCCATGCCCGACGTGCAGCGGGCCGGTCGGATTGGCGGAAACGAACTCGACCTGAACCTTTTTCCCCGCACCGAACTGCGAGTGACCGAACGTGCCCCCCGCCGAAAGGATGGCGTCGATCAAGGCAAACGCCGCCGCCGGATCGACGAAAAAGTTCAGAAAGCCCGGGCCGGCAATTTCGATCTGCCGAATACCGCTGCGATCCGTCAACGCTTCGAGCAGTCGCTCCGCTGCCACACGCGGCGGCACACCCATGGGCTTGGCAATTTGCAAAGCGATGTTGGTGGCAAAATCGCCATGGCTGGGATCTTTCGGCACCGTGAGTGCGGGCGTCACATTGATGGCCGCGTCCAGCACGCCTTGTTCTTGCATGTGGCGCACGGCGTTCAACAGACGGAGTTCGATTTGGGCTTTCAATTCAATGTCCAACGTAATAAGGATTAGCAGGTAAAGATGTTCACGATAGACGTACAGTTTATCCCGGCAGCCATGAATCGGGCAAAATTCACAGCCCGATTCAAATGAGGACAGCTCAAAAAACCGTCGCGAGTGGCTCGAGTGCAAGGTGGATTGAGCGCAGTGACAAAAAGACATATCAAGTAGATAGGCGGGCCTGCGCCAGCTTCGCGTTAGTACCGCCCAACACAGCAATCGGGTCGCGTAGTAGGTTTTTCGAGGTATCCAAGGAATGATCCGAAGTTTCGGCTCTCGCCCATTCCCCATGCACATCCAAATGGCGCGCGCAGCTGCTAAAGTAAACAGACTGTTTATCCCCTCTGTTTACCATGGAACCCCCATTGCACATGAGCCCCCTGCACGAAGACGACTTTCCCGAATCTCTCGACCAAAACCCAACTCGTATCGCCACCATCGAAGCAGCCGTGCACCAGATTCTCGACGCACTGGGTGAAGACCCGAATCGCGAGGGCCTCCAAGACACGCCCAAACGAGTCGCCAAGGCACTGCTTTATCTCACGCACGGACTGAACAAACCGCTGGAAAGCGCTATCGGCAATGCGTTGTTCGCCTCGAACAACGATGAGATGGTCGTGGTGCGCAACATCGAGTTCTACAGCTTATGCGAGCACCATATGCTGCCGATCATCGGCCACGTCGATATCGGCTATATTCCGCAGGGCAAGGTCATCGGCCTGTCGAAACTGGCGCGCATTGTCGATCTGTATGCGCGACGGCTGCAGATTCAGGAAAACATGACCCAGCAGATCGCCGATGCCGTTCGTGAATCCACCGATGCCCGTGGTGTCGCCGTTCAGGTGCGTGCCGCGCACATGTGCATGGCAATGCGGGGGGTGGAGAAGGTGAATGCCGAAACCATCACCTCGATGATGCTAGGTACGTTCCGCAGTGACGCGCGGGCACGAAACGAATTTCTGCAACTCATCGGACAAGGAGCCGGAAGGGGCCATTCATGAGTCCGGGCCGCACCGTGCTGATCACTGGCGTCAGCCGTCGGATTGGGGCGCATCTGGCCGCCCATTATCTGGCGCGTGGCGATCGGGTCATCGGCACGTATCGGCAAGAAACAGCCGAGTTGGCGAACCTGCGCGAACAGGGCCTGCATGCTGTTAAGATCGACCTGACCGATACGAACGCCCTATCCGGATTGATTGACGGCATCGCCGCGTACACCAACCGGCTCGATGCGATTATCCATAATGCTTCGATCTGGCCCAGTGATGCCGACTGCGCCCGCCAGCCGGAATTGATCACACAGCTGTATCAACTGCATGTCACCACACCCGTTCAGTTGACCTTGGCGCTTCAGCATCGCCTGCCCGCGCCAACCCATGACGAACGCGCCACGCGAACGGTGGTGTTTCTCACGGACGCCAAAGTATCAGCGGGCAGCGACGGCCATATGCACTACCTCGCCTCTAAAGCCGCAGCGGAAAGCACCATGCGTTCACTGGCGATCAGACTCGCCCCACACACCCGGGTCAACGCCATTGCTCCGGGTTTAATCCTATTTCATGAACAGGATTCCACCGAAAAACGCGCCAACCGGCTTACCAAGAACCTGCTGCCGTTTGAACCGGGGGCTGGTGTCATCGCCAATAGCCTCGACTACCTGCTCGATTGCCCTGCCCTCACCGGCAGCACACTCACTGTCGACTGCGGGCTGCATTTGCTCAATCCCTCGGCACGGGATTAACAGGATACTGATTGAGGGCTTTCCTGCCCTTTTTCAACGCAACATGGCCACTGACGGCCAAATACCTTTGTACTTGAATGACATGGCAATTTTTTACCACACCATTAAAAAAACCCGGCCAAGCCGGGTTCATTTCGTCTTTTCTGGGCAAACCTGTCGGTTGCTCAGATTGATCGATTATTTCTTCATTGAAGCCACATGATGTTTTTTTGCCACTACATGGCGCGCTTTAACAAAATGCTTCCTAACAACGTGTTTTTTTACGACATGCTTTTTAACGACATGCTTTGCTTTAGCGGGTTTGGCTGCCGCGTGATCCATCGGTGCTGGAGCAACAGGCTCAGCCGCCATAACCACGCCAGAAAAAGCCACCGCCGTTGCAACACATGCACCAGCAACCCACTTGATCATGCTTGATTTCATCCAAAACCTCCGATTGAAAAATAATTAAGTAGACATATAGATAATACACCTACATTTTACCAAAAACCACAGGATTTTAAAAAACAAAAACTATTTAATATCAATTAATTACAAATTTATTAGCGCATTTTTATCGCGAAAACAACATATGTCATGAGGTCACGCTATTTTTCGGGTATAAAATCAAAAACGCTTCAAAACTAAAACGTTCATACCCACAGGCGGCGGCGGACCATGGCCACGGCGAAAAAATAGCCTATCAGTGCGAAAAACAGCAGTACAGATAGGTGAAGCACAAGGTGCTCAACAGGCTGACCAACAATCAAAGGTCTAATGATTTCAATAGCATGGGTTAAGGGCAGAAACTGCACCGCGACCTGCAAGGTGGGGGGCATGCTGTCCAGCGGGAAAAACACGCCCGACAGCATGAACATGGGTGTCACCACCAGAACAAAGTAGTAGTTGAAGAAATCATAGCTGCCGGCAATCGCACTCATGATAATGGCCGGTCCCACGAAGGCTAGCCCCATCAGAAAAACGACCGGCAACGCCCATACGGCCATCCAGCCGCCGGGCACCGCGCCCAATACTGCGGCAACAATCAAAATGGCAATGGCGCTCAACAAACCCTTTAACGCCGCCCAGATGCTCTCACCCAGTACGATGTCGTCGATATCCATCGGCGTCGCCATCATGGCGTCGTAGGTTTTTTGCGGCACCATACGCGTGAATACCGAGTACATTCCTTCAAATGACACGGTAGTCATTGCTGAGGAAGCCACAACACCGGATGCGAGAAAGACCAGATAAGGCAGCCCACCCACCTCGCCGACCAGATGCCCGAGCCCCAGTCCCAGTCCCAGCAGGTAAATCAGTGGCTCACCGAAGTTCAACACAATGGCCGGGCCAATCAATTTTTTCCAAACCTGGAAATTACGTTCCAACAGAGCCAATGCCACCCAACGGAACCGCGGCATTGCCCAGATGGTTCGACTTGTCTGCCTTCGACCTGCTTGGATTCGATTCGTTGTGGATCGACTCATTCCCGTAAACCTCGCCCCGTCAATCGTAAAAAGACATCCTCCAGCCCGGCGCGCCGATGGATGACGGTCAGCTCCGTATCATCACCGAGAAATTCGAGGATCGGCGCCGGTGCATGGGTGTAAACATATACCGCAGTGCCTTGACGTTCGGCGTGCGCGCTCATGGATCGCAAGGTGGTGAACAAACCCTCACTGACCGTGCCACGCAATTCGATCACATCGCTTTCCACATGCCGCTGGATCAGCTCCTTGGGTGAGCCTTGATCCAGAATTCGTCCATGATCCATCACGACAAGTTGGTCGCAGAGCCGTTCGGCCTCCTCCATATAATGCGTGGTCAGCACGAGCGTGACGCCACGGGCGCGCAGTTCAGACAGACGTGCCCAAATCAGGTGGCGCACCTGCGGATCAAGCCCGGTTGTCGGCTCGTCGAGAATGACAATCTCCGGATCGTTGATCAGCGCGCGGGCAATGGTTAGCCGTCGTTTCATGCCCCCGCTCAAGGTTTCAACCTTGGCATCGGCTTTTGCCGTCAACTCGGAAAAGGCAAGCAGCGCCTCCACCCGATCAGCCACGGCGGCGCGCTTCAGGCCAAAGAAGCGGGCGTACATGAACAGATTCTCCCGCACGGTGAAATCCGGATCGAGGTTATCGGCCTGTGGCACCAGCCCGACACATGCTCGAATGGCCCGCGCCTGATCGGGCAAGTCCTGCCCCAAAACGGATAGCGATCCCGCGTCGAAATCCGCCAGCCCCATCAGCATTTTCAGCGTGGTGGTCTTGCCTGCGCCATTGGGGCCGAGGAACCCGAAACACTGCCCCGGAGGAATCGTGAAATCGATGCCATCCACGGCACGAAATTGCCCGAACTGCTTCACCAGCCCTTGCGCGCGGATGACAGGCGCTGCCACGGTGACTGTCTTTTTCATTGGCGGATCAAACACACTCAACTCCTCGATAAA
>NZ_DAIESY010000057.1:0-20040 GCF_027346185.1 Halothiobacillus sp. | reverse complement strand
GTTGTTCTGGCGGGGTGTTTGCCTCGGTGAATGCAGAATTGTTCAGTGCCTGTTCCAATGTGCCTATGGCTTGATTCAGATCGCCTTTTGCTGATTGGGCCAAAGCCAGCGTATGGCGCAAACAGAAATCATCATGTTTTGCCAGCGTGTCCTCGGCCAGCGTGATCGCAGAATCGATTTCCCCGGCTTGAAGTCGGCTGATGCAGAGGGCATCGGCAATTCCGGCTATCCGTGGGGACTGTTCATCTGGCAGCCAATGCAGCAACCAGGTCAGTTCCGCTGTATCCACGCGGTCCTGAAGCCACCGTTCGGTATAAAACCAGTCGGTGACGCTTCTGATTGAAGCAGGCTCGATATGTTCACGAGAAGCTTCCGTCGTGTTCATCAGCGAGAAGCTGGCTTTAAGTGAATCGGGAAGTTCGGCGGGTGGGGTGATGGGGGTCATGTGTCTGTTTTGATGTTCAGTGAATGCTGCAGTTTATCAGACGTGGTTTCTCATGCTGTCCATGATGAAAAATCAGGGTGCAAAAAATCCCCGATCTATCTGCGATGCTGCTAGTATGCGCGCCGGAGTTGGTCAGACTGTCGCGGCGTAGCAATACGCGGAGGAAAGTCCGGGCTCCATAGGGCAGAGTGCCAGGTAACGCCTGGGCGGCGTGAGCCGACGGAAAGTGCAACAGAAAATAAACCGCCGAACGGCATCGCAAGATGTGCGTGGTCAGGGTGAAACGGTGCGGTAAGAGCGCACCGCATCCGTGGTAACACGTGATGGCTAGGCAAACCCCACTCGGAGCAAGGCCAAATAGGGAAACGATGGCGTGGCCCGCGCTGTTTCCGGGTAGGCTGCTTGAGGGCATCGGTGACGATGACCCCAGATGAATGACAGTCTTCGACAGAACCCGGCTTATCGACCAACTCCCTCCCATCTCTGCCGCCATTCGGCGTCATTTTTAGTTCAATCTGTGTCGCCTCTACCGAAACTCGCTGGCGTGAATGCCTGCGATTTTTTTCTATTTTTTCAATTGTTTATATTGATCTTTTTGTTCTTTGGCCTGTTCTTGGCTCAAGAATCGATCCGATCGAATTTTTTGTCTGGTCAAATAATCACCAGGCATCTTCGCAAGCTTTGTTAGCAATAGTTTGTAACCCACTGTTTTAATCGGAAAAATTGCGCGCGCTTTTCCTGTGAAGTCGATGTAACTCTATGTGATGTAAAGAGAAATCACCAAACCCCTCTTGTTTGCAGGCAGGTGTGTCGATATAGTGCATCTGTGTGGGAAAATGTGGGGAGCAGTGGGAAAAAGTGTTTAAGGGAATCACCAACCTGAATCTCGATGGAAAGGGACGTTTGGCCATGCCAACGCGCCATCGGGCGGCTTTTGCCGCGGATGAAGGTCAAATGGTGATGACCATCGACGCACAAGAGCGCTGCCTGTTGATCTATCCCTTGTCCACCTGGTTGATTATCGAGCCACAAATCGACGCACTCCCTTCCTTTAATGCGCAAGCAAACCGCGTCAAGCGAATGCTGATCGGTCACGCTACAGAGATCACACTCGATTCCGCCGGGCGCATTCTCGTGCCGACGGAGTTAAGAAGCCATGCCGAACTCGAGAAAGAGGTCGTGTTGTTGGGCCAAGGCAAGAAACTTGAGCTCTGGTCTCAACCGAACTGGGCTGCACAAACCGAGGCTTTCCTCAGTGAATCCAATGACGGCACCCTGCCAGCCGCACTGGAGGCTATTTCCCTATGAACAGCATCCCGGTGAGCGCGCAGGAAAAGGCGCAAGACTTGACCCATGAAACCGTCCTGCTCAACGAGGCGGTAGAGGCTCTGGCCGTGCGCCCCGATGGCGTTTATTTCGATGCGACGTTCGGGCGTGGCGGTCACAGCACCGCCATTCTGGCGAAGCTGGATGAACGTGGACGATTGTTTGCGACCGATCGGGATTTGCGCGCACTGGTCATGGGCGAGGCGCTGGCTTCAAAGGATGCTCGTTTTCAGATTCATCATGTGGACTTCTCATCCGCTGCCCAATGGCTGGTGTCAATGGGGTTGCTGGGCAAGGTGGATGGCGTCTTGTTCGACCTCGGTGTTTCCTCGCCTCAGATCGACGAAGCGGAGCGCGGATTCAGCTTTCAGCAAAACGGTCCACTTGATATGCGCATGAACCAGCAGGCTGGACAAACCGCTGCCGAATGGCTCGCCCAGGCAGAAGAAGAGGAAATCGCCAACGTCCTGTATCGACTGGGTGACGAGAAGTTTTCACGGCGTATCGCCCGCCGCATTGTCGAAACCCGCGGTACCCACCCGCTCACCACCACCTTCGATCTTGTTCGTTGCATCGTCGAAGCGACACCCCGCCGTGACCCACGCAAGCATCCGGCCACCCGTAGCTTTCAGGCCATCCGGCTGTACATCAATCGTGAACTGGACGAGATAGCCGCCGCGTTATCTCAGGTTGTGGACTTGCTATCGGTTGGTGGCCGTCTGGTCGTGATCAGCTTTCATTCGCTGGAAGACCGGATCGTCAAGAACTTCATCCGCGACGAAAGCACAACGGATAAGGACTTTTTCGGACAGCCCGTGGGGACGGCGCGTTTGTCCCGCGTGGGTGGCTCGATCCGCGCCTCGGCGGAAGAAATTGCCCGCAATCCGCGGTCGCGTAGCGCCATCATGCGTGTGGCGGAGCGTGTGGCATGAAATTTCTGGTCGGCATTCTGGCTTTGGCAGTGTTCCTGTCTGCTTTGGCGGTGGTGGATACCGCCCAGCGGGATCGTGATCTGACACGCGCACTCAGTATCCATCGTCAGGCCATCGAGAAATTGAACGTGACCTATGCCGAACTCCAGTTGGAGCAGGGTGCGCTGGCGGCGCAGGGGCGTGTGGATCAAATTGCGCAGACCCGGTTGGACATGCACGTGCCTTCAGCCGACCAGGTCACGATGGTGTTCCGATGAGCCGGGTCATCCATCCTGCAAATCAGCGCCGTCCGGCTCCGATGGAGAAGGGCGCCTTGTGGCGTTTCTTTGATTGGTTCGGCGGCTGCTGGCGTACCGTGATCGTGCTTGGCTTGTTTGCTGTGCTCGCCTTGATCCTGGTCGGGCGAGCGGTACAGCTTCAGGTGAGTGAGCAAGGCTTCTACGTGCAGCAGGGCGGGGATCGTCAGCAACGGTTACAGGTGATTCCGGCCCATCGCGGCATGATCACCGACCGTAACGGCGATCCACTTGCCATCAGTGTGCCGATGGATGCTGTCTGGGTGAATCCGACCGAATTGACCCGGTTTTATGCCGCACGCAACACGCCTTCGGCCAGGAAATATGTCGACCAGGACCCGATTAAAACCTTGGCGAGTCTGCTCAAGATTCCGGACGCCAGCTTGCGCTCTCTGGTGGCAGATAACCGCAGCAAACAGTTCATTTATGTGCAGCGTCAGGTTCGGCCCAGTGTGGCGGCGGCCATCCGCGCGGCCAGACTCCCCGGCGTAGGCCTGCAACGGGAATATCAACGTTTTTATCCCACGGGCGATGCAATGGCTTCATTGGTCGGATTTACAAATATTGATGATCAAGGGCAAGCCGGACTGGAAGCCAGTTACAACAACTATCTGGCCGGTGTGGCGGGGCGGCGGCTGATACTCAAGGACGCCTACGGTCACGAGGTGGATGACCTCGGCGTACAGAAAGAAGCTCAGCCGGGGCACGACTTGGTATTGTCGATCGATAAGCGCTTGCAGTACCTGACCTACAGCGAATTGGCCCGAGGTGTTGCTGCCAACCACGCCGAATACGGTTCAGCCGTCCTGATGAATGTGGTGACGGGCGAAGTGCTGGCGATAGCAACGGTGCCATCGTTCAACCCCAACAACCGCGCCACGATGCAACCCGCTCTGACGCGAAACCGGGCGCTGGTCGATCAGTTCGAGCCCGGCTCATCCATGAAGCCGTTCACGATTACGGCTGCGCTGGAAAGTGGCCGGTGGCAGCCGGATAGCACCGTGAATACCACACCGGGCTGGGTTCGCATCGGCGGTTACACCATTCGGGATCATCGTAACTATGGCGTGCTGGATCTGCGCGGCATTCTGGAAAAATCCAGTAATGTCGGTGCGAGTCATATCGGTGAAGATCTGGGCGCCGAGGCCTTGTGGAAGAACATGCGCGCCTTCGGTTTCGGTCAGGAGACAGGCGTGGGTTTCCCCGGCGAGGTGGCCGGGCGGTTGGAAAATTGGCGGCAGTGGAGTGTGAGCGGTACCGCCGCGCATTCCTACGGCTACGGTCTGAGTGTGACGACCTTGCAACTTGCCGCAGCCTACGCTGCATTGGCGAATCATGGTCGGTACATCCACCCCAGCCTGCTCAAGCGCGATGCACCGTCGAGCTACGTGCAGGCGGCCCCGGCGCAGTACTGTGATGAGGTCGTCTCGATGTTGCAGGCAGTCGTCAGCCCGCAGGGCACTGCACCCAAGGCACGCATTGCTGGCTTCCAGATTGCCGGGAAAACCGGGACATCACGCATGATCGGCCCCGACGGTACCTATTCGAAAGACAATTACAACACGGTATTTGCAGGTATTGCGCCTGCCAGTGATCCACGCCTGGTGCTGGTCGTTGTGGTGACCGATCCGCAGCAGGGCAGTTATTACGCGGGCGACGTGGCGGCTCCGATCTTCCACGGCATCATGTCTGGCGCTTTGCGGATGCTGAATATCCGGCCCGACAACCTGCCGAACGAACCGGCGGAAGTGACGACGGCTTCAGTGCCGTCGTCTACAACTGCAAACGAAAAAAAACGGGCGGGTGGCGCATGAGCATGCTTCCCTTCAGCCCTCGTACGGTCGGTGAAATCCTGTCCGCGATGAATCTGCAGGTGGCAGATAACGTCGGCTCTGCAACCGCCCATGTCTTTACAGATGACTCGCGCGAGGTTGTTCCGGGTGCCGTGTTCATTGCGCGCTCAGGGGTTCAACCGAATATCGAACCATTCATCAGCCAAGCGTTGGCAGCAGGCGCGGTGTTGGTTGTGACCGAAGCGGATTATGCCGACCCGCGGGTGATTCGGGTTGAGGCTGTCCATTCGTTCGTGCGCCAAATGGTCGGTCGGATTTGTGCCGTGAATTTCGATGGCTTGACGATAATCGGCATCACCGGAACCAACGGCAAAACCAGTGTCGCTCAATTCATCGCCGGGGCATTGAGCCGTAGCGGTGCGCCACATACCGCATCGATCGGCATGATCGGCACGTTGGGCGCAGGCTTGTGGTCGCCGGGACTTGAGCACGTGCAGTCAACGGCGAACACCACGCCCGGTTTGCTGGAAACATTGCGTTATGCGGTCGATTTCATTCGTCAGGGCGTGCGCTACGTCGTGATGGAGGTCTCCTCTCATGCGCTGGCGCAAAACCGCTTGCAGGGTCTGCCGATCCGCATGGCGGTGTTTACGAATCTGTCGCGCGATCATCTCGATTATCACGGCACGATGACCGAGTACTTTGCAGCAAAAACCAAGCTGTTCGCCTGGCCCGGATTGCGTGCAGGCATCATCAATTTCGATGAGCCGGAGGCCGATGTCTTGTTCGAGGCGCTGAGCGAATCCGCCGATTGCTGGGCGTATGGACTGGGCGATCCGGATTGGCGTGTCGCCGATTGCCAGCAGATTCGGGTGACTTCGATCAAGGCGCTGCCCAAGGGCCTGGATATTCAGGTACGCACGCCGCTGGGCGAAGCCCGATTGCAACCATCGCTGGTCGGCTTGTTCAATGGTTCCAACATCATGGCCGCGCTGGCGGCGGTACTGGCCTTGGGCATGCCGCTGGATACGGCGATCAAGGCGCTCGATCAGAGTATGCCGCCACCTGGCCGCATGCAGATGATCACCTTGCCGAATGGTGCGCGGGCGTTGGTTGATTATGCGCATACGCCGGATGCGCTCGATCAGGTCTTGCGGGCCCTGCGTGATCATCGAGACGCAGCAGGCAAAATCATTTGCGTGTTCGGTTGCGGTGGCGATCGCGATCGCGGCAAGCGTCCATTGATGGCCCAGGCAGCAGAGCGGTTGGCCGATCAGCTCGTCATGACCTCAGACAATCCGCGCAGTGAAGCGCCAGAAACGATTATTGCCGAGATGTGCGCGGGCCTGACCGCGCCGGATGCCGCCCAGAATACTGTAATGATCGAGCTCGATCGCAGAAAGGCCATTGAGTCGGCCCTGATGCAGGCCAAACCCGGTGATTGGGTCCTGATTGCAGGCAAAGGTCATGAGACCACTCAGGAAATCCGGGGCCAACACCTGCCTTTCGATGATGTCGCTGTCGTGCACGATTGGATTGCGCAACAAGGGTATGTCGGGGCAAAACGCTTCGCAGGGGGTGCCGTATGATGCGTGCGTCCCTGCATCAGGTGGCTGACTGGCTGAATCAATCACGCCCGCTGCCTGATATCGCCATTCAAGGTGTGAGCACGGATACCCGTACCTTGGTGCCGGGGAATCTGTTTGTTGCACTCAAAGGCGAACGATTCGACGGTCACGATCATCTGTCGGCTGCTTTGGCTGCAGGTGCGGCTGCGGCGGTTGTTGCCCGGTTGAATCCTAAAGTTGATATCTCTCAGATACTTGTGGATGACACGCTGGCTGCGCTGCAAACCCTCGGAAAATGCTGGCGCGATCAGGTCGATCCCTTTGTGATTGCCATTACCGGCAGCGCGGGTAAAACCACGGTCAAGCAGTTGCTGGCATCAATGTGCGCTCAAGTTGGTGCCACGCGGGCGACTGTCGGCAACCTCAATAACGACATTGGTGTGCCACTGACCCTGCTTTCTCTGGATTTAACCGATCAGTTCGCCGTGATTGAAATGGGCGCGAACCACGTGGGTGAAATTGCCCGGCTGACGGCGCTCGCTCGCCCCGATGTGGCCCTGGTGACCATGGCAGGTACCGCGCACGTAGGCGAGTTCGGTTCCATTGATGCCATCGTTCGGGCCAAGGGTGAACTGTATGCCGGCCTGACGCCGGACGCCAAGGCCGTCATCAATCTGGATTCGTATGGTGCCGATCGGTGGTGGGCGCATTGCCCAGCGCATCGATCTGGCTTTTCGTTGGCCGGTGTCGGGCGCGCACGTTGGGCTGGCGAATACGACACCGCCACGAGCCGGCTTAGCGTGTTTGAAGACGGGCAGCCGATGCTGAGTGAACTCGCCTTGCCGTTGCCGGGTGCTCATAACGCGACCAATCTGTTGGCGGCTATTGCGGTGGCCCGTACGTCGGGCTTGTCGCTTGAAGCCATCACCAAGGGCTTGCGTGAATTCACGCCACCACCTGGCCGGATGAGTCTGGTTCGGTGCTCCGATCAGCTCACCGTGATCAACGATACCTACAACGCCAATCCCGAATCCATGCGGGCAGCGCTCGATTATCTGGTCAGTCTGCCCGGTCGGCACGTAGCAATTCTGGGCGATATGGGCGAGCTGGGCGACCAGACCGACGAGCTGCACGAATCGCTGATTCGTTACGCGCAGACCTTATCTCTTTACGGATTATTCACCCTGGGCGAAGCCATGAACAAGGCGATCACATCGACCCGGCCGGAACCGGCGCACACGCTTGTGCTTGCTGCCGACGAGCCGGAAATCATTGCTGAAAAACTGATGCCTTTGCTGGATCGGGTGGAGCGTGATTCGTCCGCAAAGATGCCCGTAACAGTTTTAGTGAAAGGATCACGCTTTATGCGCATGGAACGGATGATGAACTGGCTCGTGCCTACCCACCCAGAGTCGGAGGCGCACTGATATGTTATTGATATTCTTCGACTGGTTGGCAAAATTCTACAGTCCGTTCGGCGTGTTTCATTACCTCACGCTGCGCACCATGCTGGGCGTGCTGACCGCATTGATCGTCGCCTTGTGGATCGGCCCGTCGATGATTCGCTGGTTGCAGTCGATCAAGGCCGGGCAACCCATCCGCAGTGACGGCCCCCAGTCGCATTTGTCCAAAGCAGGCACGCCGACGATGGGCGGTGCGCTCATTCTCGTGGCGATCGGTGCCGCCGTATTGCTCTGGGGTGATCTGTCCAACCGTTATGTTTGGATTGCCTTGCTGACTACCTTCGGCTTCGGCTTGATCGGTGGTGTGGACGACTACCTCAAGCTTTCCAAGCGCAACAGCAAGGGGCTGGCTTCCCGCTACAAGTATTTCTGGCAGTCGGTGATTGCGCTGATTGTCGCTGTCGTGCTGTTCAATATGGCCAAAACGCCGCAGGAAACCGGTTTGATTATCCCGTTATTCAAGGATGTGCTGATCCCGTTAGGTTTCGGCTACATCCTGCTGACCTATTTCGTCATCGTAGGTAGTTCAAATGCCGTGAATCTGACCGATGGTCTTGATGGCTTGGCGATCATGCCGACCGTGCTGGTGGCCGGCGGGCTTTCGGTTTTCGCCTATGTGACCGGTAATGCCAAATTCGCGATCTATCTGGGCATTCCCTTTGTGCCCGGCGCGGGCGAACTGGCCGTGTTCTGTGCGGCGATCGTGGGCGCGGGTCTTGGTTTTTTGTGGTTCAACAGCTACCCGGCGCAAGTGTTCATGGGCGACATCGGTGCGCTGGCACTCGGCGCGGCGCTGGGTGTGGTCGCGGTAATGGTGCGCCAGGAAATCGTGCTGTTCATCATGGGCGGGATTTTCGTGCTGGAAACCGTATCGGTGATGCTTCAGGTAGCCTCATTCAAGCTGACGGGCAAGCGGATTTTCCGCATGGCGCCGATTCACCATCATTTCGAACTCAAGGGCTGGCCTGAGCCGAAGGTCATTGTGCGGTTCTGGATCATCACCGTCATCCTGGTGCTGATCGGTTTGGCAACGTTGAAGGTGCGCTGATGGAAAAACACAGCCTCATTCTGGGTATGGGTAAGAGCGGGCAATCTGTGGCGCGGCATCTATCGCGTCTCGGCCTGCCGTTCGCGGCCGCCGATACCCGCGATGACGCTGCACTGCGTGCCGACTGGCTGGCGCAGTATCCAGAGGTTTGCGTCACCATGGGTGTCTTGCTCGAGTCGCTCCTGGATAACGTTGGGGAACTCATCGTCAGCCCCGGTATCGCGCTGGATTTGCCCTTGATCATGTCGGCACGGGCGAAGGAAATTCCCGTGCGAGGCGATATTGACTTGGCCCTGCATGCGACCGATTTGCCCGTGGTGTTGATTACCGGCTCCAACGGCAAGAGCACGGTGACCGCACTGGTCGGCGAATTGCTGAATGCGGTTGGCGTGTCTGCCGCTGTGGGCGGAAATTTCGGCACCCCCGCACTTGATTTGCTGGCTGCCGGTGTACAAGTGCTGGTGCTTGAGGTTTCCAGCTTCCAGCTCGAATCGACCGACTTTGACAGCTTGCCAGCCGCACAGATGCCGGTGGCCGCTACGGTGCTGAACATCAGTCAGGATCATCTCGATCGCCACGGCACGCTGGCGCACTACGCCACAATCAAGGAAACCGTACTGCATAAAGCGTGTCGCGCCGTATTGAACCGGGATGATCCCACGGTGGCTGCGATGGCGGAACGGGCCTCGGGCGAAGTGATCCGGTTCGGAACGGCTACACCGACACAACCGGGTGATTTTGGCTTGATGACAATCGCAGGTGAATCATGGCTGGTACAGGCCGTGGCAAATGCACCCGCACTTCAGATTCTGCCTGTCCACGAGTTGGCTCTGGCCGGACAACACAACCAGATGAATGTATTGGCGGCCTTGGCGTTGGTACAGGCGGCGGTACCCGGTGTCGCATTGACCGATGAACGTCTGCTCAATGTGTTACGTACGTTTTCGGGCCTGCCGCATCGCGCCCAAACCGTGGGTGTCATCGATGGCGTGCGCTATATCGATGATTCCAAGGCCACCAACGTCGGTGCGGCCGTTGCGGCCATTGTCGGTATGCAACCGCCCTTGGTACTGATTGCAGGCGGTCAGGGCAAAGGTCAGGACTTTACAGCCTTGGCCGAATCGCTGGTCGGGCGTTGCGCCGGAGTGGTTCTGTTGGGGCAGGATCAGGCGGTTATCGCCGAAGCGCTTTTGAACCAGCCAGGCGCAAAATGGCCCGTTTGTCGTGTGAACTCAATGATCGAAGCGGTTCAGGCGGCGGCAGATTTTGCGCCACCACAATCGACCGTGTTGCTGGCACCTGCCTGTGCCAGCCTCGACATGTTCACCAACTATGAGGATCGCGGCATGCAATTTGCCGCGGCTGTTGCTGCATTGTCCGCCAGATATGCAAATGGCACGGAGGTTACCTCATGAGCCTCACCGTGCAAAAACTGCTGCCCTGGTTGACTGCGACACCACAAGATGTGGAAAAAGTGCGCAACGAGAGCATTCGGCTTGATCCGATCCTGATGGTTGCCGTGCTGGCGCTGCTGGCGTGGGGACTTGTCATGGTGACTTCCGCCTCCATGGAATTGGGCGAACGTTTTGGCAATCCATTCTATTTTGTGATGCGCCAATCGATTGCGGTGGTACTCGGTGCCAGTGTCGCCGTCTGGCTCGTGTTGCGTCAGCCGATCGCTCGGTGGGTTGAATACAAGTTTTGGATTCTGATCGCCTCACTGTTGATACTGCTCGTGGTTCTGCTGCCGGGCATCGGGCATTCCGTGAACGGTGCCAACCGCTGGATTCCGCTGGGGCCGGTTAATATCCAGGTGTCCGAATTCGCCCGTTTAGGCTTCATCGTCTGGATGGCCGGTTACATCGCGACGCATACCATCAAGCTGCAAAACCGTATTACCGGGATGGCGGGGCCTGGCATTGTCATTTTCGCGGCGAGCTTATTGCTGTTGCTGCAACCGGACTTCGGGACGACCGCCGTGCTCGCTGCCACCTTATTCGCGATGGCCTGGTTGGCGCGGGCGCAGTGGCAGATGATGGTGGGGTCCACCGTGGTCATGAGTCTGCTGGGCGTCTTCGTCGTGCTTTCTGAGCAATACCGTATCGAGCGCTTGCTGTCGTTCTCCAATCCCTTCGCCGACCCGTTTGGTCATGGCTATCAACTGGCCAATGCGCTGATTGCCATTGGCACGGGCGGCGTCTGGGGGCGTGGCCTGGGTGAGAGCGTACAGAAACTCTCCTATCTGCCCGAAGCACACACCGATTTCATTTTCGCAGTATTGGCAGAAGAGCTGGGGTTGGTCGGCGTGATTGCACTGATTGCCTTGTATGGCCTCATCGTCTGGCGCGGGTTTGCGATTGCCAGCATGGCGTGGAAGGAAAATCAGATTGCCGGTGCGGCGCTGGCCTGGGGCATCAGTGTCTGGATAGGTATGCAGGCGCTGATCAACATGGGCGTGAATATGGGCGTGCTACCGACCAAGGGGCTCACCTTGCCGCTGATGAGTTATGGCGGTTCGGCCATGATCGTGGCATTGATTTCTCTGGGTTTTTTGATGCGGGTGCATCACGAGGCGGCCATGGTGGCCGAACTGCGTGAAGCGCAAATGATGAAGCGACAGCAGGATGCATCGATGCGGACAAAGGAGGTGTCATTATGATCGGTCAGGAAAAACCTCTTGTTTATGTGATGGCCGGTGGTACGGGCGGACACGTCATCCCCGCATTGGCCGTGGCTCGTGGCCTTGCCGAAAAAGGCTACGCCATTCGCTGGCTGGGCACCACCGCGGGCATTGAGGCGCGACTCGTGCCGGAAGCGGGCTTCCCGATTGACTGGTTGAAGATTGGCGGCTTGCGGGGCAAAAACCTGCTGACTCGCCTATTGACGCCCTGGCGACTTATCTGTGCTGTGTTCGTGGCAAGAAAATATTTTGCCCGCAACAAACCCGCCCTTGTTCTGGGCTTGGGCGGTTATGCCTCCGGGCCCGGTGGATTGGCTGCGCGTTGGTTGGGTATCCCGCTGGTGATTCACGAACAAAATGCAATCGCGGGATTAACGAATCGTGTGCTGGCCCGAATCGCCAACCAGACGCTTGCCGCCTATCTCAATGCGTTCCCGCATCCACCGCACAACTTCACGGTTGTCGGTAATCCGGTGCGCCCGGAAATTGTGGGGATGCCCGGTGTGGCGCAGCGACAGATCGGTCAACGTGGCCCGGTGCGTGTTCTGGTCCTTGGCGGAAGTCTGGGTGCGAAAGCACTCAACGACACGGTGCCATCCGCACTGTCGCGGGTCAGCCAGCAGGTGCCGATTGCCGTATGGCATCAAACCGGGGCCAAAAACCTCGAATCCACTCAGACCAATTACACGCAATGCAAATGGGCGAACGGCAGCGATTATCGCGTCGTGCCGTTCATTGATGATATGGCACAAGCCTATGCCTGGGCAGATTTCGTGATTGCTCGTGCGGGTGCCTTGACTGTGGCCGAGATCAGCGTGGCAGGCATAGGGGCCCTGTTCGTGCCGTTCCCGCATGCCGTCGATGATCATCAGACGTACAACACCGAACCGCTGGTTCAATCCGGCGCTGCACTATTAATGCAGCAGCGGGATATGACTGTGGAGCGATTGGTCGATTTGCTTATTCCTGTGCTCGGTGATCCAGCTCGGTTACAAGAGATGGCACAGGCCGCTCGCGACCGTGCGTTGCCCAAGGCATCGGAAACCATTGTGCGCATCTGTATTGAAACCATGAAAAACAAGGCGGCTGCGAATGATTAACCCCGCCATGATTAATTCTGTCGGAGGCACCCATCGCCCTGTCGCCGATATCCGTATGCGGCAACTACGGCACCTGCATTTCGTCGGTATCGGCGGAGCGGGGATGAGCGGTATTGCTGAGGTGATGAAAACCCTGGGATTCACCGTGACGGGATCGGATGTAGCGGAGTCCATGGCGGTTACCCGGTTGCGCCAACTCGGTATCCCGGTACAGATCGGCCATGCGGCTGAACATGTGGCCGATGCGGACGTCATCGTGATTTCCACAGCAGTCAAGGCGGATAACCCCGAACTGGCGGCGGCCCAGGCCAAACGCCTGCCGATTGTTCGCCGTGCAGAAATGCTGGCCGAACTGATGCGCTTTCGGATCGGTCTTGCCGTGGCGGGTACGCATGGTAAAACCACGACGACTTCATTGTTGGCGGCGATTCTGGCCGAAGCAGGTTGGGATCCAACCTACGTGATCGGAGGCAAGCTGTTGTCCAGCTCGTCCAACGCACGGCTGGGTCGTGGCGAATATCTGGTGGCCGAGGCAGACGAGTCCGATGCCTCGTTCCTGCACCTACAACCGCATGTCGCCATCGTGACCAACATTGATGCCGATCATCTTGAAACCTACGAAGGTAACTTCGAGCGGTTGGTAGATCACTTCATCGAATTCCTGCATAACCTGCCGTTCTACGGATTGGCGGTGCTCTGCGCCGATGATCCGGTTGCCGCGGGAATCACTGCGCGGGTTGGCCGACAGGTGCTGACCTACGGTATTGATCAGCCCGCCGACGTTCGTGCAACCGAGGTGTACTCGGATGGTTTTGGCAGTCGCTTCGTGGTTAATCTGCCGAATCAGACTCAATTCGATTGCCGTCTGGCCATGCCGGGGCGGCATAACGTGCTCAATGCGCTGGCGGCAATTACCGTTGCGCAGGATCTGGGCGTGCCGGTGGCCGCCATTCAGCAGGCGCTGTGCGGATTCCAGGGTGTCGGTCGTCGGCTTGAGCGTCGTGGCGAGTTGTCGATCAAAGGCAAGATGCTGCCATTGATCGATGATTACGGCCACCATCCGCGCGAACTGGAGGCTACCCTTCAAGCAGTCCGCGCGGCTTGGCCGGGCGTGCGACTGGTCGTGATTTTCCAACCGCACCGGTTCAGCCGGACCCGCGATTTGTTCGAGGATTTCGTGCGTGTGTTATCCACACTCGATCACCTGATTCTCCTGGATGTCTATGCAGCAGGCGAAGCAGCGATTGCCGGGGCCGATGGCCGTAGCCTTGCGCGCGCGATTCGTAACCGCGGTCAGGTCGATCCGGTGTTTGTCACAGGTACGGATGAGGCGGCGGCCGTGTTGCCAGACATCATTCCGGAAAGCGAATTGGAGCAGCCCATGCTCGTTCTCACATTGGGTGCCGGCAATGTCGGTAGCCTGCCTGCGCTGCTGTTGAACCGGTATGGAGGGCAGAGCCATGCGTAATCCCTCTGTATTTGGTCGGGTGCTGCTGCTGCTGGGCGGTTGGTCGTCTGAGCGGGTGATTTCGCTTAAAAGCGGTGAGACCGTTCTTGGCGCGTTGCAACGTGCAGGCGTCGATGTCACGGCTATAGATGTCCGGCACGATTTTCTGCCCGAGTTGTTGGCTGCACATCAGGCCAAGCCATTCGACCGTGCGTTCATCATTCTACACGGCCGTGGTGGCGAAGATGGTCAGATTCAGGCCCTACTCGATCTGCTGGGTATTCCGTTTACGGGCACACCGATGGGTGGTTCCGCCATTGGCATGGACAAGCTCGCCTGCAAGCGGATCTGGCGCGGGGAAGGCTTGCCGACGCCACCTTGGGCCATCGTCTCAACAGAGACCGAAGCGCATCGCGCACTCGAATCCCTTGACTTGCCGGTGATGGTCAAACCGGTAGCCGAAGGGTCGAGCGTGGGTGTTGCCAAGGTGGATCGCCCGGATCAGTTGGCGGCTGCTTTTCACGAAGCTGCACGATATGGACAGGTGATGATGGAGCGCTACATCCGTGGTGGCGAATACACCGTGTCACTACTGGGTGGCCGCGCACTCCCGGCGATTCGGCTTTCTACGCCGCACGATTTTTACGATTTTGACGCCAAGTATCTGGCAAACGATACCGAATATACCATTCCGAGCGGCTTGAGTGCAGAGGAAGAAGCCGCCATGCAGGCCATCGCGCTAGAGGCGTTCGAACAGATTGGCGGGGCAGGCTGGGGGCGGGTTGATTTCATGCGTGACGAGCAGGGTCAGAACTGGTTGATCGAGGTCAACACCGTGCCCGGCATGACCGATCACTCGCTGGTACCGATGGCGGCCCGAGCGGTCGGGATCGGGATCGAGGAATTATGTCTGAGTATTTTGGCGCAGACGCTGCCTGCCGAGTCGAAATCAACCGAGGACGTCGCCGATGATCAGGAACGCGATTGACAATGGCCGCTGCAGCACGTCCCGTTCAGGCCAGGCCAAAAACACCCTCGTTGCGCGAGCAGTGGGATGCAGTCCTGCTGCTGGCCATGCGTCTGCTGACGGTGCTGTTCAACTGGGCTATTACCTTCGCGTTGCTTGGATTGTTGGGGCTCGCGGGTTGGGGCTTCTGGCAGAAGCTTCAGGTGCCGGTGACGCATATTGTCGTGCAAGGCGCGACTCCCGAGGCGAGTGCGGAATGGGTCCGGCAGGATTTGAGCGCCATCACGGGTCAGGATATCTGGCAAGTCGATCTCAACGCCGTACAGGCGCTGTTGCTGAAGAACACCTGGCTAACCCACGCCGATGTGCGTCGGGTCTGGCCGGATACCTTGGTGGTCGAGATCGCGATTCATCATCCGATCGCGCATTGGCAGGGCGATCAGCTGCTGGATTCCGATGGTTCGGTGTTCCAACCAAATGGTATGTCACGTGGTCTGGTCGATACCGAGGCACTGCCCAACCTGGGTGGGCCGGATGGGAGGCAGTGGGCGGTGTGGGAACGTTATTTGTCGCTCAAGCCCGCATTAGCCGCCGAAGGGCTGGAAATGACGGGATTGATCGAGAACTCACGTGGGTCGCTGGATGTGATGTTGCAGGGCGGTACGAAAATCCGTCTGGGTGTGGAGCAGATCGAATCGCGTCTGCAGCGTTTGCTGGATGTGTATCAGAAAACGCTGGCGGGCAAGCTCGATCAGATTGCTGTGATCGATCTGCGTTACACCAATGGATTTGCTGTGCAGTGGCGGAATCCGCCTGCGGCACCGGTGAAAAAGAAATGATGCCAATAACCTGGAAATTAACCTGGAAATCGAGATAAGCACATGGCAATTGCAGTGAGAAAGGGAGAACGGGATTTGGTGGTCGGCCTGGATGTGGGCACCAGTAAGGTCGCCGCATTGGTGGGTGAGTATGACGCCGATGGCAACTTGAGCCTGATCGGTTTTGGACAGTCGCCCACCAACAAGGGGTTGCGGCGAGGATCTGTCGTTGATATCGAATCGACATCCTCCGCGATTCAGCGCGCGATTGTCGCCGCTGGGGCTATGTCGAACTGTGAGATCGGATCGGTATGGGTCGGTGTAGCCGGAGATCATGTCATTAGCATGGATTCGAAAGGCATGACGGGAACCGCCGGGAGGGAGATCACCACAGCGGACATCCAACAAGTCGTGCAGTCGGCCAAGGCCGTCAAGATTCCGGACGGGCAACAGATTCTGTACAGCGAACCTCAGGAATTCCGGATTGATGGTCAGGATGGTATTCGCAAGCCGCAGGGTATGACAGGGCATCGCCTTGAAGCGGACGTACACATCGTGACGACGGCCACGAACAACGTTCAGAACATCGTCAGGTGTGTGGAGCGTTGCGGTCTGGCGGTCACTGGTACTGTGCTTGACCCGATTGCAGCCGCCACTGCGGTACTCAACGACGATGAAAAAGAACTGGGTGTGGCCCTGATTGACATCGGTGGTGGCACCACCGATATCGCCATCTATACCCGAGGCGCGCTGCGCTACACCACCGTGCTGCCGATTGCCGGCGAGCAGATCACCAACGATCTGGCGTATGGCCTGACCACGCCACCGGCACAAGCTGAAGAAATAAAACGTAAATTCGCCAGTCTGCACCCGCTTGATGATCGGGCTCAGGAAGAAGAAATTGAAGTGCCCGGTGTAAGCGGCCGTCAGCCCCGACGGATTTCACGCGACACCATGATGCGCATTTGCCGTCCGCGCGTGGAGGAAATCCTGGGCTATATCCAGGAAGCCATCCGCCGCTCCGGATATCACGAAATGATCAATGCGGGCGTGGTGCTCACTGGCGGAACCGCCGCGATGCCCGGCCTGGTGGAGCTTTGCGAAGATTTTCTGCAAATGCCCACCCGCCTTGGTTTACCACAAGGCATCAGTGGCAACCACGACGCATTAAAGAGTCCTGCCAACGCCACCGGCGTCGGCTTGATCCTGCATGGCCGGAGAATGGAGGCTCAGGGCGGAATCCCTGCGCCCGTCGGCGTGCAAGCTGAACCCGCGCTTGACCGGCTGAAACGCTGGTTCAAGGAACTTTTTTAACGTGTTTTCATCCCGCCAATGGCCCAACCCATTGAATTTTATATTTGTTTGAAGGAGACGACATCATGACTTGGAATATGGTAGAAGTTCAGCACGAAGGCGCAAAAATCAAAGTGATCGGCGTTGGCGGCGGCGGCGGCAATGCCGTAGCCCACATGCTGACCAAAGAACTGGAAGGCATTGATTACATCTGCGCGAATACCGATAGCCAAGCCCTGCGCAAAAGCCAGGCGCATTCCCAGTTGCAAATCGGCGGCAACATCACCAAGGGCCTGGGTGCCGGTGCCGATCCCGAGCTCGGTCGTCAGGCTGCGCTGGAAGATCGCGAACAAATCCAGGAAGCCATCAAGGATGCCAACATGCTGTTCATTACGACCGGCATGGGCGGCGGTACAGGCACGGGTGCAGCCCCTGTCATTGCGCAGATCGCCAAAGACATGAACATCCTTACCGTCGCCGTGGTGACACGTCCGTTCAGCTTTGAAGGGAAAAAACGCACCAAGACCGCGCTCGAAGGCATTGCCGAACTCGAGAAACAGGTTGATTCACTGATCGTGATTCCCAATGACAAGCTCACCGCCGTTATGGGCAAGAGCGCCTCTCTGAAAGATGCCTTCGCCTCGGCCAATGAAGTTCTTTATACTGCCGTGTCCGGTATTTCCGAACTGATTACCCGTCCGGGTGAAATCAACCTCGACTTCGCCGACGTGCGCGCCATCATGACCGAAAAAGGTACCGCCATGATGGGTACCGGTATCGGCCACGGCGATAATCGTGCCGCCGAGGCAGCCGAAGCCGCCATTCACAGCCCATTGCTCGACGACATTAACCTGACCGGAGCCGAAGGTATTCTGGTCAACGTCTCGTCGAATGGAGATCTTTCGATCGGCGAATTCATGGAAATCGGTGAACTGGTGCAGGCACTGGCAGGCGACGAAGCGCTGGTCAAAGTCGGTACAGCGATTGATGAAAGTCTGGAGGGTTCGCTGCGTGTCACCCTGGTTGCAACGGGACTGGTCCGCAATACCGCGATCGCAGAAGAACGCAAACCACGTGTCGTCGTGCATAACGAGAGCCCGCGCGCAGCTGTTCCAGAGCAGGAAGCACAAGCAGCGCCGGTACGCCACGCCGTGGTCCAGGTTCGTGGGAATACCGCGATCAATATGGACGTGATCGATATTCCTTCGTTCCTGCGTCAACAGGCGGACTAATCCATTGAGTCAAGGTTGGTTAAACCCGCGATACTGACGAGAGTGCGGCATGCGAAGGCATGAGCCGCCCTGTCGAGGGCTGCAGCGAATTCCTGTTCGCGTTTCGGCCTGTGCGAGTTTCGGCATCGAATAGATGTTGAAGCACGGCATCTGGGCGCCCTGATTTTAAGCTTGGGTTTTGGCCACATGATTGGGTAAAAGGCCGTCATTCATCCGGTCGGTTCTGTCGTCTCCGGAGCAGGACGGGTGAAGTGATGTCATCGACCGCACAGCAAGGTTGGGCTTGCCGTGCGGTTTTTTTCCACCTCTAATTTTTGAAAACCGACTGTGTTGAACTCAGTGCCGAACTTGCTTTTGGCATCTATTGACAGTGCAGGCATGGTGTCGAGGGAGCGACCCGTCACTTTTTTGGCGGGCTGCGGTGGCTGAAGCCTGTGTTTGGCTGATTCACGAATGGTCAGTGGTCGTGTGTTTTACTTTCTTGAATCCGCCACGATAGCGTTGTTCCTGTTTGAATTTTGCTCGAGTAATCCGTCAGAGGAGAGTGCATAGAGTACATGTTGGGGGACAATGAGTAGGCCCTGTGCGTTGGGGATGGCCTCGATATGTATCACTGGCGCGGTTCCCCGCACACCACCGAATATGGTGGCGAACGCGGAGTCGGCCGCGTCTCTGCCTGTACCAAGGCGCACAAACCCCATTGGGATGGCGACGCCAGATGGATCGAAGATATACCAGCGGTCGCCCAGATAGACCTCAACATAGGCATGGAAGTCGGTTGGTCCTAGAGCGGGATCGGCGCCATAGTCGATACCAGTGACAAAACGTGCGGGTATGTTGACTGCCCGGCATAGGGCAATCATTAAATGAGCAAAGTCACGGCATACGCCAACTTCTTCGACCAGGGTGTCGACCGCACTCGTGTTGCTTGTTGATGAATTGGAAAGGAAGGTGACTCGATTCATTACCCAGTCGCGGATGGTCTGCACGCGTTCATAACCCTGCCACAACTGACCGAACTCTTTAACAGCCAATCGGTGCAACCGGTCAGACTGGCAGTATCGGCTGGGATAGATGTAAGGCAGCACTGAACCCGGCAAGTTCGCCACGGCAACCTCTCCGAGCTCAGCAGGTTGTGCTGTGTGATGTTCCACATCAACGGTGGCGTCATACCGCACTGTCAGCGGTCCCGCAAAAGCCTTGAGGCGCAGAAAGCGGGTGTGCGTCATCGGGTCGGTATACGCACTCGATGGCAAATTTTGGCTGACATTTAGCGACTCGCTCACCACCGTTTGATTTGGAGTTTGAGCTGCGTGGATGCTGAATATGAAATCGCAACCGGGAGGATCGATTTCGTAATTCAACTCAATCGAGAATTTGAGCCTAGGCATAGTGGGAATCCATTGGAATCAAGTTGCCTTTAGCTGGGGGCACAGAACACTGTGAGATCTTCAAGCTTTATAACATGGAAGACAATTGAGCAAGAAAAAATGTGTTAGCCCAAAGCCGTAATGTCCCCTTTGTCCAATTCTAAAATGTCCCCTTTTGATTTCGGGAGGGGTGATGGCAGAGGAGCATATTACGATGAGTTACCAAGAGGTCGACCGACTGGGGGTGATCCAGCAGGTGGTA
>NZ_DAIESY010000038.1:0-3427 GCF_027346185.1 Halothiobacillus sp. | reverse complement strand
CACATTGAATTCATTGCGGAACAGCATCTTGAGCGAGCGGGTGATACGAGTCTCGTCATCGACCAGCAACAAGGTGGGTTTGGTATTCAGTTCATTCATCTTTTCTGCTCCTTTCCGCGTTCTGGTCAAGCTCAGCCATTCAGATGGCGGTTGAATTCAATCGGTGGGTATTCTCTGTTTGCAGCACTTCAATGCTGTCCGCAACTTGCTTGCCGCTGGCATCCGAACTGGAATCCGTATGCACAGGTTGATTAGTCGGCGGCTTGATCGGCAGGCTGATCTCAAAGCGTGTGCCAACACCAGGCTTGGTAGCCAAACGGATGTCGCCGCCGTGATCCTTGATGATGCGATAGCTGATCGACAACCCGAGACCGGTTCCCTCACCTATTTTTTTGGTGGTATAGAACGGTTCGAAAATGCGCGACACGTGTTCGGGCGGGATGCCGCTGCCGTTATCTTCCACGCTGATGCAGACGAACTCGCCGCGGGTGTAGGTTCGAATGAGCAATCGGCCTTTGTCGTGATTGATCGCTTGGGCCGCATTGGTCAGCAGATTCAGTAAAACCTGATTGATTTGCGAAGGTGCGCAGGGCACGAGCGGTATCGGTTCGAAGCGTTTTTCGACCGTGACTCGATTCTTCAGGTGGTGATGCCCGACCGTCAGGGCCGTTTCGATGTTGTCGATCAGATTAACCTGATCGGTTGCTGCCCGATCGACCCGCGCAAAGTTCTTCAGGCTCAGGACAATCTCGCTGATCTGCTTCAAACCGAAACGGGTGTCGGTGAATAATTCGTTCAAATCGGCCAGATCACTGACGGCATCGAATTCTTCGCGCATGGCGGCAATCGCCTGGATTTGCGCTTCAACATCGATTTGCTCGGCAGCGGGGTTGAGCAGGTTTTCGAACAGACTGTCGTAGGCAGCGACCAATCCGTGAATTTGCCCCAGCATTTCTTCGGCCATCTGCACGTTGTTGCCGACGTAACCGAGCGGTGTGTTGATCTCGTGCGCGACGCCCGCCACCATCTGCCCCAACGCCGCCATCTTTTCGGACTGCACCAGATGTGCCTGTGAGGCCTTGATCTCCTGATTCGCCTGCGCCAGTGCGTGATTGCGCTGATTAAGACGCTGCTCGACCAGTTTCAGCACATCGGCAACAGAACCCAGCCCGGCGTAGCTACCATCGGCTTCGGTAAAGATGAAATCTTCGATGATCGGTGTGCGAATCTGCGCGGTAACGGTTGAAATGACAGTGCTGGTCGATTCGGCCAGCGAGACAATAATCGGCTGCGTGTTCATGAAGTACCGGATAGGACGTCGACCGTACAAATCGCGGGAGTACTTGTTCAGCAATAATTCCATCAGCGCATGGCGGCTGATCAGACCCACCGGCTGCCGGTCTTCATCAACAACCGCCAGCGACAACATACGATCGAAGCCACCTTCCCCAAAGCGCTCCGTAACGGCATCGAGCGTCATATCTACCAACAAGGGAGGAACTGCATCAAGCAGGGCACGTAGGGATGAAGACATCGCTCACTCTCAATCAAACCAGGGAGCGGATACCCTAGCGATCGAGTGTGACACTATTATGTTAGCGATAGCTAATAGATCGCCAAACGTAGGGCCACTGGCGGTCGCGGTAGGCAACAACCTGCCCGGATTCCACTTCGATCGCGCCCTGGTCTGCGGTGGTGAACACTGGAATTTGTCGCTGCTGATAACGTTGCAGCACCGAGGGATGCGGATGCCCGAAGGGATTAAACTTACCGGCACTGATGACAGCCACTTCTGGCTGAACCGCAGCCAGAAATGGCGGCGAGGACGAGGTTTTCGAACCATGATCCGGCACATAGAGCACACCTGATTTCAACGCAGATCCATCCGAGTGCGCATCGATAAGCGCCTGCTCGGCTTGTGCCTCAATATCTCCGGTCAACAAGACGCTCCCCGTACGACTCTGGATGCGGAGCACACAGGAACGATTGTTATCATCACGATCGGTCAGTGAGGCCTGATACGTCGTAAAATCCACACCATCCCACTGCCAATGCGCACCATCACGACAAGAGATGCTATCAATGCCGGGTAGCGGCACGCCGCTAATGACCGGGACACGAGGATAAACCGCCAGCACGCTGGACAATCCCCCCATATGGTCGCGCGCATGGTGACTGATGACGATTTGATTCAGATCAGAAACATGCAGTGCACGGAGCGCGGGCACAACCGTTCGCTCGCCCGCGTCACTGTCGCCAAATGCCGGCCCTGCGTCGTATAGCATCGCGTGGTGCGCGGTATGGATAACCACAGCCAACCCCTGCCCCACATCCAGAAACCAGATATCGGCCTCGCCATCCGGGATCGGTGCCGGTCGATAGAACGCAGCCGGTAAACACAGCACGAGGCCAAGATACCGGGCAGGCCAGTATTTGGGCATCAATAACCAGGCCACGCCAAGCGACGCCAGCAGCAATGTCCATCCTGCGGGGGCTGCGATATGACTATCCGGCATCGCCAGTCGCAACCACTCCAGAAAGCCGAACAAGCCGTGCGCCAGGACGTTAATCGGCCACATCAGGACTGCCGCAACCGAAGGCAGAATACCGACGAAGGCCATGACCAGCAGGGAAAGCGGCGTAATCACAAAAGTAATCACCGGCACAGCCACGATATTGGCGGGCAAGGACGACCAGGCCACGCGGTCGAACAACCACCAGACGATGGGTAGCAAGGCAAGCGTGATAATGATCTGCAGGCGGAATCCATCGCGCCAGAACGACAGCGCCGGTCGGTACTGCAACCAGAGCAGCATGATCAGCACCGCGCCAAACGAGAGCCAGAACCCCGCCGTGAGCGCATTGAACGGATCAAGCAAGAGCACACCCAACAGAGCGATCAGCCAGAGATCGAGCAATCGCCACGACCGCCCCAGCAGCAGCCCGGCCAGCAGAATCGTGATCATCAGTGCCGTGCGTTCGGTCGGTACAGACATCCCCGCCAGAAAGGCGTAGCCCCAGGCCGCAAGAACGGCCACCCCGGCGGCCACACGACGAGCGGGCAACCCTTCGCACCAGCGCGTGCGCGACCAGAGCCAGGCCGCGATCCAGGCGAACAGTCCCGAAACCATGCCCACATGCAAGCCCGAAATCGCCAGCAGATGATTCGTGCCGGTAGCCAGCAGCGTTTCCCAGTCGTTTTGATCCAGATAATCACTATCCCCGATGGTCAACCCCAGCAGCAGGCCCCGCCCACGGTCCGGATTACCATCGGATTGGGAAACATTCAGCAACTGCGTGCGCCAGTGTGATCGAACCGATAGCAGGTGGGCAGCGAATCCATCACCTTGTTCGGCCACCAATGCGGGCTTGCCATGAACCGATCCAGTTGCCGCGATGCGCTCGGAAAATAGCCAGCGTTCATAGT
>NZ_DAIESY010000027.1:0-21562 GCF_027346185.1 Halothiobacillus sp. | reverse complement strand
CATCAGGTCATTCCGGGTTTTCATCGTCGTTCCTCGTTTTTCTGTGCTCAACCCCAGTTTGATCCGGTGTTGTGGCGGCGGAAGTTACTCTCTCCACCCTGTTCAATGGGCATAGCCATGATGCGTCAGCTTCTCGATGTTGTGAACCAGACAATAGAGCTTCCATTGCCCATCAACCTTGTTTCGTCCCCGTAGGGTGAAGCGGTCCAGTCCTTTATTGCCCCGAAGGTTGCCGAACACCGGTTCCACGGTAGCGAAGCGTCGGGTGATCATCTGTTTACCTTGTTCGCTGTCGATCTTGGCCTTCATGCGGTCAGTATGGCTCTCGTGACCCGGTGCTTTGCCGAGAAAGAAGGCGACCTGTCGAGTTTTGGTCTTTTGCGGGTGACGCAGGCACTGGCTTCTCATGGGACAGGGCAGGCAGTCTTGTTGTGCGCCCTGAAACTTGATTGCGAGGTAACCGTTGAACTGGCAGTTCGAGCCGTTGCCGTACAAGGTCTTGCCCGCTGGGCAGACGCAGGTCTTGGCTTCAGGGTCGAAGCTAAAGTCTTCGGGTTTGAACAGGGCTGTTTTCCTGGCCTGGGGCCGCTTGTCATAGAGCGGGTCGGGTTTGGTTTGGTGTTTGGCTTAATCGGCATAACGGGCGTCTCGTTTGCGATAGCCGTTGTCGGGAAGGTAGGCGTCGACCGCTTGAGCGGCCAGATGTTTGAGATTGGCTTCAGAATGGTAGCCTGCATCGGCGGTGACGATGGTGTTTCCCGTTCGGTACGGTGCCGTCGCTTCGACCACCGGCAGCAGCAGCTCCTGTTCCGAGCCAGTACCGTGGGCCTGGGCTTCGACGACGATCTGATGCCGTTCATCCACGGCGGCAACACCGGTATAGCCCTGAATCACGCCCTTTGACGTGGCCATCTTGGCCGATTCGTTGTCGGTACGGTTGGAGAGGCGCACCGCGCCTCTGGCTCCTTTACGATCTTCGGGATGGGTGGCCAGCCAGTCACGTAATTTCTGGGCTTCTTTTTGCAGGCCTGCAAGCTGTCTGGCTTCACGCAGTGCTTCGGCCCCTTCGGGTGAATTGGAATCGGTCACACGATGTTTGGCCAAAAGTTTCTCGGCGGCGCGTTCCATCTTCTCAGCCTGATGCTGATAATCCTGGCGAGTACCGCTCCTGGCTTTACCGGCATTGGATGGCAGCTTGACACCATCAATGGCGAACAGCTCGCGCCCAATCAAGCCTTGGCGATCACAAATGGTCAGCACTTGACCGAACAGTTTGGCTGCCAGATCCCCCATCTCGGAAACAAAGGCCGCTATTGTGGTGAAATGTGGCTGGCTGTCGCCGGATACAGCGATGAACAGCATGTTCTCGCGGCAAGCGGCTTCAATCCTGCGGCTTGAAACTATACCCCGACTGTAGGCAAGCAGGACGATCTTGATCAGAACGGCGGGATCAAAAGCAGGTGCGCCTTCGTCATCGTTCTTGTAGCGGGCGTGGAAATCAGACAGGTCGAGCTCGTGATCGACGAGATAGCACAAGGCATACTCGAAACTGCCCGGTTGCACCTGTTTATCAAAATCCACCGGCAGCAGTTTCAGCCCCTTGTGAACCGGTTTGTAGCGTGGCATCGAATAGCATTCCCGTAACAATTCATTCGCAACAAATTATGCCAGTCAGAGCGGAAAATGGGGTTTTTCTACAGCCTCAACGCCGGCCATTACCGGTGATAAAGCCGTAGCGAAGCATAGATTTTGGCATCTGGTGCATGGCCTGGTTAGCTATCGATCCTCGTGCAAGCGACCTTCCACATATTTATGAAGAATACTGGCAACAAGTGTTTGGTAGGGGATGCCTTCTGCCAGGGCTTTCTTCTGGAGCCCCCTAAGATCCTTGGAGGATAGTCTGATGTTAATACGGGCATCTTTCTTGAACATGGCCTCGGCGTATTGTTGATGCCGCAGTTTCCTGTCTTCACTGTCTGGCGACCGCTGCAGCGCTCCTGCATCGAATGCATCCAGAATTTCTTGCTCTTCTTTATCCAGCCTACTCATTTTGGACCTCCCAAATATGTTTTAGTCGCTTTCCGGCTTGGGATGATCGTTTTCAGAAAAACCTCATCCTCTGACTCCACAAAGGGCACTAAATACGCATACCCCTCAATCTCAATCACATGAATTTGTTGCCCCGGATATCGCTCCTGATTCGGATGCTCGAACGTATCCAGGATGCCTCCAACCGAAATATGCAAAACCACATCCTCGAAAGTGACTTTCCTTTCTGTTTGGAGAAGCTTGTTCTTCTCTGGGTTCCACGTGATGGGCTTCATGTGCTAAAACTTAGCACAATGTGTGCTTTTTGTATTCAACAGCTAGCGTGAAAGCTAAGCCGAAGGCAAAAAGCGTAGCTTTTTTGACGGTCGGCTGAAGCGGAATGTTAGATCACTGGAGGCATGTTTACATCGGAGAACCACTCTTCGTCGAACAACGGATGCTCAGTCAAAACTGACAAATACGGAAACCCCTCTCCAGTATGCAGGTAGATCGTTTGAGAGGTTTGTACAGCGGAGAACAGCGCCGCTCTCGCCATTTGGACGGTCGCAAGCGCAGACGACTTATGCACCGTCTCATTCCGCCGCTTCCTCAGTGCCTCACTAGAACGAAAGGGCTGTGCACTCAAATCAACAGTCTTTCCTGTCATCTTTGGCAGCCACTGCGATAGCATGTTGTAATACGAGGCCCTCTCGAGATCTTCTGTAGTGAAGCCCTGTATTGCTTGCGCAGAGAAAGAACGCAAAACCTGTCCTAGCGTTACTTCAACCAGATGGTTGGCTCCCACAAGGGCAAGCTGACATAGCGCTGCATCTGCAACCCTCTGTTCGGCTACCGTTTGAGGCAAGATGTCGTAAACCAAGCGCCGGACGCCCAAATAGGCCTCTGTCCATGTGTCGTTCTGCGACCATTTCACGGTGAAAGAGACATTAAGAGGGCGAAGTGTCATTTGCGATCTAACGTAGAGCTAACCGGCGCTGCGTGGCTTTATCGCGCAGCGTCCAGCGACCGAAGGGAGCGAGGTTGAGCTCCACGTTATGCATTTGATTGGAGCTCCTTTTTAAGCGCTGCGTACAGGCCAGGTGCTGAATCCAAAACAAAAGCAATTTGGTTCTCTGAAATTCTTTCCCCATGGACGGCATAGTTGCAAATGGCCATAACCTCCAGAACTCCATTGATGACGTTCGGGGAAATCTTTTCATTTTTCTGGAGCTCACGCAGAACCCTGTGCATTGGATAACGGCGTGGGTCGATGCCATTCAGGCGAGAGTATTCATTGATAAGTCGTTCAAAGGAGAGACGAACCTTGAATAGATCAATGCTCTCTTTCCGAATGTCATGTGCAAAATGCAACTCGGGCTGGTCTGTTTTTTCTACACCAATACCGAAATCTCTCAGAGTTTCTGCGATTTGCTGTTTTATGTCTGAGATTTCCGCATCGTTAGCAGGGATCGGTGCTCCGCCGTTGATGTGGACATGACTTGTATTGGATGAAGAGACGTCAATAGACGATTGGAGCTCAACCTTCATGAGCGCCAATTGATGCGAGATGTCTTTTTTGAGCTGTTCAATGTCTTGCTTCAGTTCGAGGCCGAACAGCTTCACGTCCTTGAAGATGGGGGCAAGGCAAACCGCCATCCACACCAAGAACACAACTACGTCGAAATAAGTTGGGTTCGCGCCAACAAGTTGGTCTCGCCTTAGATAGAGATAACCACCTAGAGCAATGACTAGGATTGCCCACCACACGACTTTGAAGTTGTTGGAGTTCAACATCGGTTAGCTAATCCCTTGGCGATGCATAACGTGATTTAAACGACATAAACTTTGGCATGTTGCTCCAACTAAATCAATATTATTTTTAATAACTTTATGATTTTCATCTGGTTACCCTCCAACCACGCCTTTTAGTGCGACCTAAAATTTCGCGGATGAACTATTAGCTCATTCCTCCTCATCAAGCCGCATGGTCAGTGCTTTCAACAGGCTCAGCAGTGAGGTTTTGACCGGTTCGGTGAAGCGTAGGTTGTCTTCGCCAAATACGATCAGGGCGCGTACGGGGTCGCCTTCGTTTGCTGCGGCGATCGGGACGATGGCCAGTGCGCCGACCGGGTATTGCTTCAACTGTTCGATCAGATCGTTCTGGAGTGTGCCGCTGATACTGGTGTTGCGGGCGTGATCGTCGATGAACATGGGAGTCTGGGCGACCAGTACGCGGTCGATCAGGCCCATTTGTGCGACTTGATTGGCAATTTCACGAACGGGGGCGGTGCAGCCGACGCATTCGTAGGATACTTGTTCTTGCTGTTCGAGCTGCGGGCCGGTCAGTTCGGATGAGCTCGACCAGACTTCCGGCCAATGGGTGTACAGACATATTGCGAGCAGGCTGCTTTGCTCGATGACCTGTTCGGCCAACGGGGTGAGTGGATTGACTTCAACCGCGGTTTCGGTTTCCGGTTCTGAAACGGTATCTATTGTGCTGCCCGGCATCGGCATCGCTATGTGCGGTTTTGCTTGCGGCTGAGAGAACATGGCAGTCAGCCGGCAAAAATCTCGCTCGGCCTTGAGTTCGTTTGCCTGCTCAACACTGTCGCCCAGGCTTTCGGCGGCAACGATGAGCCCTTCGGCGTCATGGCGACTCGATTTGAGCGCACGGATATGAAAGCGCATCCAGGTCTGGCTCGATTCGCCCGTCTGCACTCTGCGTAACAGGCTGACCTCATCACGCAAACCGGACTGGATGCCTTCCAGCAGTTTGGGATCGCCCGAAGTCAGATTCTCGACGGTGTTGAGCCCAGTTACCGGTGAGATCACATCCAGAAAACGCCGTCCCTGCAACGATTCCTGGCTTTCGTGGAATAATTGCATCCATCTTTGATTAACCATGCTGATGTGCCAATCGGTGGGATTGACAATGGCAAGCCCCACCGCGGGCATGTTATCCCACAACTGGGCCAATTGATCGCGCTCGCGCCGCAGACCGGCCAGCACTTTGGCTCGTTGCAACCGCATGATGCGCCAGAACAGGAACAAGGCGATCAAAAGGGTAAACACGCCGATCAGGGAAGCCGTGGCAAGCCATTGGCGCGTCTTGCGCAGCGGATCGAGCACGACATCCTGCGTGGTAGCTGCCCAGAGCAGACCATTGATCCGCGGGATCTGCGTGCTGGCATAGAGCAGCGTATGACCCTGGCAATCGATCTGCCCGCTGGTGCTGCTCTTCAATACGTCAGCATCCGGCGGGTACGGGCTCAAACGCGACTGAAGGGAAAGGAATGCGGGCGACTTGCGGAAACATTCAAGATCACTTGCACTCACCGGTTCAACACGTGAACTCATCTGCGGTTCGCTCAATGGCGAAAAATCGTCGATCAACGGGGTGGTCGTCCACGATTTAGCCGAATCATTCCCCTGCGCCAGCAAAAGCAGGGTGCGCACCGCGTTCTCAACCCGCAAGGGTTCTCCGGCTGGCATGGACTGCACCAGTGCGCTTTCATTGAGCACGGCAGCCAGCACGATGTACCACGGGCCGCCACTCACATCAGACTGGCTCAGATAAACAGGCAACACCCAGAAACAATCACCGCCGCTCCGCCCCGGCGCGAACACACAGGCAAATTGCACTTTGGATGTGGCTGCCGCCCGCTCGAACAGATTATCCGGCGTCTTGGCAATCTGGTTCGAACCAAATTTAAGCTTCTTGACGTGATCGGGATCAAACAGGGTGATGGTCTGGAATCGGCCATCCTGAATCAGGGCGACAAATGAAGGGAAGGTACTGCCGGAGGGCTGGACGGGTTGATCCTGACTGATGCGTATTCGATTTGCCAGCGCGTCCGGCTGTGCCGCCAGTTTATCGACGATTTGCGATCGCTCGGTTAACCAGTCGGTAATCAATTTGCTGTGCAGACGCAACTGCGAGGTCAGTTCGGTTTGTGCCTGATTGAGGAGAACCGGTCGATATTCGCGTGTGGCATAGGAGACCATGAACAACTGCGCGAGCAGCGTGAACGCAATGAGGATAACCAATGCGCCCCACCAAGACTTTTGATCGGCGAACCGGGAATGCCGTAGGGCCTGTTCGGCCAGAGGGACGGGTTGGCTGCGTTCGAGCAACAGGAACAGCAACCAGGCCGTGATCAGGACGAATACCCCGCCTACCACCAAACCGGCGGGCGATATGACCCAGCGCGCGCCGCCCAGGCTGCTGAGCAGCCACTGAATCAACGCGATCCACAATATGGCGACGACAATGTAGGCTATCGTCCAGCGGAACGAGCTGTATGCCATGAGCTTGGGCAGACGCGCCATGCCTGCGATTACCGCGCTAGGAATGCGTGCATATCGCGCAAGCGCTGCAGGGTTTTCTCCTGGCCGAACAGATCAAGCGTCACGCCCAGACTGGGTGAGGCCCCGTGTCCCAACAGGGCCAGACGAAGCAACGGCCCGACTTTGCCGAGCTTGAAGCCCAGTGTGGTTGCCACTTCCTTGACCGCATGATCGAGGTGCGCAGGGCTTTCCCAGTCCTCTGGCTGCGAAAGTGCCATCGCCAGTGCGTCCAGAATACCGGGCGCATCGTCATCCAGCTTGCCCAGCGCGACGGGATCGTAGCCGGTCAGATCACGATAGTACGGCAGCGCCTGCTCAGCCATTTCAACCAGTGTGTGCGCCCGATCGGCATAGGCCGCGACGATTTTCGCCGGATCAGGCCCGTCAACCGACGGATCAACACCGAGTCGCCCCAGATGCCAGCGCAATTCAATGGCGGTTTCCTCAACGGGGCGAATCTTGAAATATTGCTGGTTGAGCCAACGCAGTTTTTCCTGGTTGATGCTCGATGCGGACTGGTTGATGTCCTTGATGTCGAACAATGCGATCATCTCGGCCCGATCGAAAATTTCCTGATCCCCATGAGACCAACCGAGGCGCACGAGATAATTGAGCAGGGCTTCAGGCAGGTAACCCTCTTCCCGGTATTGCATCACACTCACGGCACCGTGGCGCTTGGAGAGCTTGGTACCGTCCGGCGCGTGGATCATCGGCAGATGCGCGAACTGGGGCGGCGTCACATTCAGGGCGTGATAGAGGTTGATCTGCCGGGCCGTGTTGTTGAGATGGTCATCGCCACGAATCACGTGGGTGATGTTCATATCCCAATCATCAACTACTACCGTGAGATTATAAGTGGGCGTGCCATCCGAGCGGGCGATGATCAGATCGTCCAGCTCGCTGTTCTGGAACACCACGCGCCCGCGCACGCCATCCTCGATCACGACTTCGCCATCCAGCGGATTGCGGAAGCGCACAACGGGCGACACACCGGCGGGCGGCGTACCGGTAAAGTCCCGATAGCGACGGTCATAACGCGGCTTTTCGCCACGGGCCATCTGGGCTTCACGCAGCTGATCCAGCTCTTCCCGGCTTGCGTAGCAGTGATAGGCATGACCGTTCGCCATGAGCTGATCGATCACTTCCTTGTATCGATCCATGCGCTGCGTTTGATAAAACGGGCCTTCGTCATATTCGAGCTTCAGCCAGGTCATGCCCTCTAAAATGGCGTTCACCGATTCCGGCGTGGATCGTTCCAGATCGGTATCTTCGATTCGAAGCACAAACTGTCCGCCGTGCCTACGCGCATACAGGTAACTGAACAGGGCTGTGCGGGCACCGCCAATATGCAAAAAACCGGTGGGTGATGGCGCGAAACGGGTGCGAACGGACATGAATACCTCGGATCTATTACAAAACTTGGACGATCATAGCGTAAAGTGACCGAACTGACCGCAATCCATGCTCCAGACGGCATATCGACACAGGACGCACCATGTTGAAGTACCCCGCCCCCACGCCCGTCACTATGGCCTTGGCCTGCCTGCATTGACAGGTTGTGCACCGGGCATGACCGTGCCGCCCAGCGGATCGGCCCCGGCAAACGCACAAACGTCAGCGCCCGAAACAGTCGGGGCGGCACCCTGGATATCCGTATCGTCGATGCGCTGACAACGCAGACCATGGCACAAACCACGGTGAGCGCGCCCAGTGTAAATGCGGGTGAATATGATCCTGTGATCGATGCCTTGGGCACTGATTTCGCTGCCTCTGCCTATGGACAGGCAATGAATCAACTCGCAAGTGAAGCCGCCAACTGGATTGACCGGACACTGGTCTGCAAGCCACTGATCGGTCAGGTGGTGCATGTCGACGGCGCGACCATCACGATCAATCGCGGCATCAACGATGGTCTGCGCAGTAGCGACCGATTGCTGATCCTGCAACGAACCGACCGTGTCTATCAGCCCGGTCAGGATGCTTATACCGAGCACTACTTGTTGCAAAGCCTGGGCACGGCTGAAGTTGCACGACTGGGTGAACACACGACGCACATCCACTATGGTGGCCAGCATGTAGTGCAAGTGGGCGATATTGTTCAGTCGGCCAATTGACAGGCTGCTACAACTACCTAATTCGACAGGATTTTAGGCTGGATATGGGCGTACTGAACTCTATAGGGCTGAATAACTCATGGTCGAGTTTTTCAGCCTCCTGTCAATGAACCAACGGTTCCTGGATCAAGCTATCGATCGGAACCGGCGCGTGGTAGTAATAACCTTGGATGAAATCGATACCGATGGCCTCCAACCGGCGCAAGGTCGCCTCGTTCTCGACCCATTCGCCAATCGTTTTGGCTCCCATCACCTTCGATACCTGCACGATGGTCGTAACGATGACCGAGGCAACCGGATCGTGCTCGATGTCACGAACCAGCTTGCCATCAATTTTGACGAAATCCGGCTTCAACCGACGCATGAATTCGAAAGAAAGCAGCCCCGCGCCGAAATCATCGAGCGAAATCTTGCAGCCCATCTGACGCAGCGAGTGGACCAGTTCCAACACCAGTTCATAATTGGTGATCGCTGAGGTTTCGGTAATCTCAAAACAGATCAAGGCTGGATCGAGATTGAACTCACGGAAAGCGGAACGGATGAACGCGTTCATCGATGGATCCTGCACTGTTGCGCCGGAGAGATTGATGGCAAGCAGTGGCGGGTGTTCCCCACAACGCGCCAACAGCGCGAACGTGTGCCGGATCACCCAACGGTCGATTTCGGTCATGAAATGGTTTTTTTCCGCCGCTTCGATGAACTGCACCGGCGATTGCAGACTGCCATCCGCTCCGCGCAATCGCAACAGCACCTCGTAATGCGGCACGAGTGCCGGATTGTCAGAAGGTAGCGGCAAGGGCGCAATGGCCTGAATTACCTGCCTTAATCCCTCCTCATCCAGAGCCTGCTTGAGTTGGTGCAAGGTGGCCAGTTGGTGGCGTCTGGAAACGATCTCCTGATCGTCACGAGAGAACCAGACCACACGGTTACCACCCTCGCGATGCGCCCGCCGACAGGCTGCTTCGGCATCGTTCAGCAGTCCGGCACCCAATCGACAATCGGCCAGGCAGGCCCCCATGCTGATGCTCACGCGTAACCGCTGTTCGCCGACCTCAACACGCATATCCTGCAGGCCACTCAACAGTTCATCCGGCCACTGCTGATAGGCAAACGATTGCACATCCGGAATCCATATCCCGAACTCATCAACGCCCAATCGGGCAATAACACCATTTGGTGGCACTGAAGAACTCAAAAAGCTGGTGATACGGGTAACCACCAGATCGCCAGCAGTACGCGAGTTGGTTTCATTGATGAGTCGGAAGTCGTCAACATCCAGCCACAAGATCAATCCTTCGCTTTTCTTTTGATCATGGGCATCGCACTGCGCTTCGAGAAAATCCGCAAAGGCGGTGTGATTGAGCAGCCCCGTGAGCCGATCATGGGCTGCTCGGTAAGCCAGCAGTGCGGTGGCTTCACGATAGTCGGTTTCATCACGCAGCGTGAGGATGATCTTGCATGACAGCTTATCCAGACACGACCCTAAGAGCCGGAGATGAACTTCGATGTCCTTGATCTGGTGTCCAACAGACAATTGCAAACTATAGGATTGCTCGGGTCGCTTGCACAACAAACCGATGGCCGTTCGCAGATCGAAGTTTGGATCGGTTTCACGCCAGCGCAAATCGAAAAGTACCGTGTAATTTCGACCACTTAATTCGTCGGTTTGTTCAATGGGGTGTCTCAAAAACCCAAGACTCGATTGGTTGGCGAACAACACACGACCGTCCAGTGAAAGAACGACCACCGCATCTTCCAACGCATTGAGTGTTTTTCTCAGCTGAATTTCCTGTCGTACTATTTTTTTCTGCGTTTGCTTACCTTGCAGAAAAAAAGCAAACAGAATCAAGCCAGTGGGCAGAAGCAACCACCAACCGTAGGCCTTGAACAAAGCGATAAGAGACGGATTGCTTGGCAACCAGAGATCCCTGATTTGCTGAACGGTCGAGTAATCCAGCGGCAAAGCCCACTTGCTGATTCCACTCGTAATTAAGGCGGGGTTATCAGGAGTCATCCCCATCAGGTCCCGGGCCACTTTTTCGGCAAAGATTCGATTTACTTTACTTGTCGCGGCAAAGGGCCATTCGGGCACAAGCTCGGTTGAAACCTGATAGGGATAGTCACTGTACTGCGTAGGATCGAGAACACGGAACTCGCCCGGTTTTATACCACCTTGTGCCACAAGACGTTCCAGAAATCCGGCACGGATCACGCCTGCATCAGCTCGACCCTGCCCAACGGCCTGCACAATCTGGAACATCGGCAAGCCGGTGAATAGGGGTTGAATCTGGGTTTTAGGGTCGATACCTGCACGCACCATGGTATCAATACCCAATAGCCAGGCGCCCAAGGCATCTTTGGAAGCACCCGCCACGGTTCGATTTTTCAAATCAGAGACATGTTGAATATCGCTCCGATCGGCACGCACGATAATGGCAGAGCCAAAACGATTCAACGTGCCGCCAGGGGTCTTTACAACCATGGTAGCCAATGGCCAGACGCCATCATCCTGGCCCAGTTGCACAAACTGCAATGGTTGCGTGAGCACAAAGTCCAACCGGTTTTCCCGCACGGCGGCGGCAAGTTCGGACAGGAACATTGGCTCAATACGAAAGGTATAGCCGGGATTTTTCTCGCTTAGATAAGCAGCTGTGGGGCTCCAGCGATGAACCGTTTCCGTTTTCCCCTGATAGGCCAATACGCCGATTTGAACAACCTTGTCGGTCGTTTGGGTCGGTTCTGCCGCCTGAACGCCAACACCTGACGAGAAAAAAAGGAGCAGCGAGAGCAACAGATGAAACAGAGGGAAGCACTTTCCCAAACGCATTGAACGTCCTCCCTGGTTGGGTCCGTCACTGGCTTGAGTTTTAAAGAGTACTCGTTGCGTCACTTGCTCATCCTGGGCTATCACGAAACAACGCCTGTCTATCCGAAGATCAGGCACCTGGCAGCGATTCACGTAGAGGCAGATAAGGAAACTCTGATTAATTCAGAGCTTCCGCGCGGCACAAGGACGTGCCGCCATTTTCAATCGCGTAAGTGATTGAAAATGAAGCAAAGAAAAAGTCACGCCTTTTGCCTTGCGCGCTCTGAGAATTCCAGGATGGAATTATTCAGAGCATCCCTAAAGATGCCTCAAAACTTTCGGCCGGCCTGGGCGGCGATACGCAGACGCAGGGCATTGAGCTTGATAAAGCCCGCCGCGTCACGCTGATCATAGGCACCAGCATCGTCTTCAAAGGTGGCGATAGACGGATCGAACAAGGTGTCATCCGAACGACGCCCCAGCACCTGCACGTTACCTTTGTAGAGGCGCAAACGCACGTCACCATTCACATATGTCTGCGAGGCGTCAATCGCCGCTTGCAGCATGACGCGCTCAGGCGACCACCAGTAGCCGTTGTAAATCATTTCGGCGTAACGCGGCATGAGCTCATCCTTGAGATGGGCGACACCGCGATCCAGCGTGATCGATTCCAGTGCCCGACGCGCCTTGAGCACGATCGTTCCACCCGGCGTTTCATAGCAGCCACGGGATTTCATGCCCACGTAGCGGTTTTCCACCAGATCAAGGCGGCCGACACCATTCGCACCACCGAGCTTATTCAGTTTTTCCCACAAGGTGGCTGGAGACAGAGCCTCGCCATTGATGGCAACCGGATCACCCTTGACAAAGGTCAGCACGAACTCCTCGCCTTGCTCCGGCGCCGCTTCGGGAGATACGGACCAGCGCCACATGCTTTCTTCAGGCGTCCACCATGGATCTTCCAGATTGCCGCCTTCGTAGGAGATATGCAGCAGGTTGGCATCCATCGAATAAGGCGACTTCTTGCCCGCAGCGGCGAAATCCACCGGAATATCATGGGTCTTGGCATAGGCCATCAGTTTCTCGCGCGAGAGCAGATCCCACTCGCGCCAGGGCGCAATCACCTTGATACCGGGTTTGAGGGCATAGGCGCCGAGCTCGAACCGCACCTGATCGTTCCCCTTGCCGGTTGCGCCATGGGCAATGGCATCGGCACCGGTTTGATTGGCGATATCGACCAGGCGTTTGGCGATCAACGGACGCGCAATCGAGGTACCCAAAAGGTATTCGCCTTCGTAAACTGCATTGGCACGGAACATCGGGAATACGTAGTCACGGATGAATTCTTCACGCAAATCTTCAATAAAAATCTGCTTGACGCCCATTTTCTGCGCCTTGATGCGCGCAGGCTCCAGCTCATCGCCCTGCCCCAGGTCGGCCGTGAAAGTCACCACTTCACAGCCGTAGGTGTCTTCAAGCCACTTGAGAATGACTGAGGTATCAAGGCCACCGGAATAGGCCAGCACTACTTTTTTGAATTCGGTTTGTGTCGTCATTACGTTTCAGGAACCTGTCGTTAAAAATGCAAAATTATAAAAAGTAAAACCCAAAGCCGGATCAGGCCTACACGCCAGAATCAGGCTGGAATAAAAGAATCAACGCTATGCAAACTAATCATCAGCATGCTCCGCACATCTCATTTCGAGGTTTGCGAAGCGATAGTGGAGGGCTCGGCTAACGAGATGCTGGATTGGATTTATTCCATCTGTTCGTTGATTTTGCTCAATACCGCGAAGCGGTCATCGGGTAACGTACCGCCAGTCACACTGATTTTAAACACGTCGATGCGCGTTGAACCGTCTTTCTGCGGCAACACTTTCAAAGTGAGCTGCATACTCATCTTCTGCTTCATATCCACCTTCGCACCGCGAATGGCGCCATCGGCATAGAACGATTGCGGGTAAGGGTGTGTAACCGTGATTTCACCGTCTTTCTGATTGTTCTTGACCGGGTTGAAGCCCAAGCGATCCAAGGCCAATCCCAAACGGTTCCATACCTGCGGATAGGCCTGACTAACGATCAGATAACGCTCGTCATTATCCTGATTAAAGATGATTTTCGAACGCGGCGCGAAGCTCGCCGCCATCAGGGCGCGAGATTCTGCTTCGGTCTTGCCCGAGAGGTAGGCCGTCAAACGTGCGAGCATATCAGCCGTCAGCGTCGGGTCGGATTTGGCATTCGCATATTTGAATGAAGATTCGTCGTCTCCAGGGAAGTATGGTTTCTCGCCCGTCAACTCCATTTTCTGACTAGTCACGAATACGAGCGTCTGGTTCTTGCTTTCACCATTTTCGATGCGGATACGCACTTTCTGAATGTGATCCGGCTTGAAGAACGTGTCCTTGGCGAGTTTCAGGAAGCTCATCAGATTGAAGCCGTTTTGATCGGCAGACTGCGTACCTGTCCAATCGGTTTCAATCAACCCCACACCCGGCTCGACTTTCTTGACGATATAACCCTCATCCTGCAAGAAATTTTGCAGTTTCGGCCATACGGCATCAGGCTTGGCATCTACCTCAAGGTAGCGTGAATCCGGGCCGCCCATGACCTTGACTCCAGTACCGGAAACCAGCACACCACTGCCTTCGGTTCGTGCTGCGGCTTGTGCCGCTCGTGCCGAAGCAATTTCGGGGACAGCCAATTCAGCACGCGGGCTTGGTGGCGTGAAGGCCGGCGGCACATCCAGCTTGGCGGCCCTGTTCACCGGTTGGTCAGAAGACATAAATGGGATGTAGGAGCAACCCGTCAGGGTGCTTGCGCCCAGAACCATTCCGGCCAGGACAGTAAGTTTAAATCGCACGGCTGAAGGGGCGTTAAAGATCATGGAAAAAACTCGCGATGATAAGGAAGTAAATTTTAAGGCAATAAGGTAACCGATTCGGTCACATCTTTTCTCATTTTCCAATGAATGGGGCACATAAAAAAAGCGGTACAAACTGGTAACCGCTGTACCGCTGATGTCCTATGAACAAGCTTCAGTGGCAATGCCAGCCGAATTCAGCGCAGCACAAACCTGAGGAATGAACTCCGGCGTCAAGGGCAACAAAGGCAGGCGAAGTGCAGGAGAAGTCAAGCCCATCGCTGCAACGGCCCACTTCACCGGGATCGGATTGGGCTGGCAGAACAGTTCGCGGTGAAGGGAGGCCAAACGGGCATCAACGGCCAGCGCTTCGTCTTCATCACCACGCAACGCCGCCGATGTCATTTGATGCATCAAGGCCGGTGCCACGTTTGCCGTTACGGAAATGGTGCCCTGCCCGCCCGACAAAATAGTTTTGCACCCCAGACCATCATCACCGCTGTACACGGCAAACCCTTCCGGCGCGCCCGCGATCAACGCCTGGATGCGCTCCAGGGATCCACTGGCTTCCTTCGTACCGATTATTCGAGGGTGCGCACTCAAGGTCAATGTGGTTTCTGTCGTCATGTCCACCGCAGTACGGCCGGGCACGTTGTACAGGATCATGGGGAGGTCAACCGCATCGGCGATGGCCGTATAGTGGGCGATCAAGCCCGCTTGCGTGGGGCGATTGTAATACGGAGTAACCGAAAGGTGAGCGACGGCACCGGCTTTTTTGGCGGCTTCGGCCAGTTCGATGGCTTCGCGGGTATTGTTGGCGCCCGTACCGGCGATGACCGGAATAAGGCCCGCCGCTGCACGCACGGTCGCTTCGATGACGGCCACATGCTCATCGAAACCCAGCGTGGCCGACTCGCCTGTCGTACCGACCGATATGATCGCATCCGTACCTTGTACGATATGAAACTCGACCAGCCGAGCCAATGCCAGGTAATCCACGGCCCCGGTGTCCGTCATCGGAGTGACCAGTGCCACCAGACTGCCCGTGATCTGTTGCGTCGCCATATACCGCCTTTGTAATAAAAGATTTGTTATAACTGAGTGAAGCCTTAACCCGCCATACTACCTATTGGCTGGGGTAAGTGACAAGCAATCTGCGGTCAACCCTGCGAATCTTCGCCCAGACGGGCCTGAACAATGGCGTAAGCTTCGTTGCGTTTCATCGCAGTCAATTTGGTCAATACGCGGGCGATCATGCTGGCAGGCGCCTTTTCAGCCAGCAAAACAGTAAGCAATTGCTCGACAGCCACGCCCGATGCTTCGGCGGAAGTTTCCAAAGGCACAGCCCCTTCGACCAGCACCACAAACTCGCCACGTTCAGGAATTTCACCCGATTGAACCGCAGCGGACAGATACCCCAGGTCACCGGAAACCAGCGTTTCGAACCGTTTGGTCAGCTCTCGACCAACAACGGCGCGGCGTGTTTCGCCAAGATGCGCCCGCACGGACTCCAGCATGGCGCGAATCCGATGCGGGGCTTCATAGAAAATCAGCGTCGCCGGTTGGGTAGCCAAAACCTGTAAACGGGCGGCGCGCGACTGCGCCTTGGCAGGTAAAAATCCTTCGAACCAGAAATGCGTGCTGTCGAGCCCGGAAGCCGACAACGCCGCAATCGCCGCACACGCGCCGGGAATGGGGCTCACGCGATGCCCCATATCGACCAGTCGCCGCACCAGCAGGCTCCCCGGGTCACTGATGGCAGGCGTGCCCGCATCACTGATCAACGCGACCGACTGCCCTTCAGAAAGCCATTCGGCCACCGTCGCCACGCGGGATGCTTCGTTGTGTTCGTGTAACGCCACCACGCGCTGACGAACACCGAAATGATCCAACAGCTTGCGCGCATGGCGCGTATCCTCGCAGGCGATGACCTGTACGCCCTTGAGCACGGCAACCGCCCGTGGGCTCAAATCGGCCAGATTGCCAATGGGTGTCGCCACAAGATACAACACGCCAGGTTCAACCCAGCGGGTGGGCGTCAGGCCATCATCGAACCCTTCCGTTTCATCCGATAATGGCGAGGTTGGCGCGGCATGGGCACAACAGGTGTCCGCAGAGGAAGCGTCCATCGGCATCATCATGACTTGCTACTCAAAATTAATTTAATCATCATACCGTCCATCGCCACTAGTGTACTGTTTCACTCTTGGAGGTGCTTTCAGAGTCATCCGAATGCGTCAGGACAAGGCGCCGTGCGCAGGCAATGGCCAAACCCTTGGCAAGCACGGCAACACCGTCATGGCACATTCGGAGGACTCCCTTCGGGCGAGCCGCTGAATGTGCCTCCAAGAGTGAAACAGTACACTGGAAATCTCATGGCAACTGTGCCATTCCCATAACGAGAGCTACTCAATTGCCATGCCTGCCCCTATCAGAGATTTGATTAAAGATTTGAGCGCCTTCCTCCGACAAGTTGCATATTTCCGTCACATAACGAAGGCAGGCTTCGCGCTCCTGCTCACACTCGGCCTGCTCTCCGGCTGCGCTCAGAATCCCTATACTTCCACCACAGCGCAATCCGGCCCGCTGACTGCGCTCAACCAGGCGCTTGCAAGCCAGGATCCAAAACTGATTGCCCCCGCCCAGATGCAATATGCCGCCACGCTCAAGGGCCCAGCCCAGGCAGACATGCAGATGCGCGCATTGGAAACGGCCATTGACGCCGAAGCGTTCACGCTGGCAAACACCCTTTATGCACAGGCAAATACGCAAGCGCTCTGGCCTACCGTGTCCGCGCGGCGCGCCCAACTGCTTACCGGTTTCGAACAATGGCAGCAAGGCGCCTCTTCCATGGCGCGCGATACGGTCAACAATCTGCCGATCCCGCTGACTTCGGATGAAGCGAAACGTCGCCTGATCCTGCTGGCCGCCATTGATGAAGCCGAAAAACGCCCCATCGATGCAGCACGTCAACGCTCGGCACTGAACGAATTACTGACGGGTGCAGCCGCGGATAGCAACCGCGCAAAACTCTGGAATGATCTTTCTTCAGCCGACATCAATCAACTCTCAGATGAAGCGAAACAGGCAACCAATGCCAATTTTGCCGACTGGATCGGCCTTGCTCTGGTGTACCGCACACGCCCCGGAGAACTGAACACCTGGATCAACAATCACCCGAATCATCCTGCGGTCACCTCCGGCTTCACTGCCCTGCTCCTCAGTCGATCGGACACTGCGGCTACCATTCCATTGCCGACCGGTCAGGGGCCAGTCATTGTACTGGTGCCCCTATCCGGTGATTACCAGCCTGTCGGCCAGGCCATCAGCGATGGCATCAATTTCGCCCATGACCGTCTTGGAATGGCAAGTGATCGCAGCGTTCAGATTCAGGACAGCGGCAGCACACTGGCCTCCTTTACCCAGGCATTGACGGCGGCGCTGGCAGCCAATCCTTCGGTTATTATCGGCCCGCTGCTCAAGGAACAGATTCCGGCGCTGGCCAATCTGCCCGCCAATGCACCACCGGTCATTGCCTTGAACACACCTGCCGAGGGCACCAGCCTGCCTGCCGGTGTCGTAAGCTATTCCCTGTCGCCCAATGCTGATGCGCGCGCCGCCGCCGATCAGATGATTCATGATCAGAAGATGACAGCGCTGGTTTATTGTGCCGACAACAGCCTTGGCCACCGCATCTGTGATGCCTTCAGCCGCGAATACACCCTGCTCGGCGGACAAATCCTCGACAGCGCCTTATTCGATCCAAACGCTACCGATTTCTCCAGCCAGCTCCGCCGGCTACTGGAAGTCACCTCTTCCAGAAATGGCCCGTTCCAACCCAGGATTAGACAGGATACACAGGGAATATTCCTCGGTGCCACCAGCCAGCAGGTACGGATGATCGTGCCGCAACTCGATTATTTCGGCGCCGACCAGCTTCCAAGGTACAGCGTAGGCATGGTGTACAGCGGCACACCAAACCCGCTTGCCGATCAGGATAAAAGTGGCCTCGTGATTCCGGTCGAACCAGTACTGCTCGCCGCCAACGAGGGACCAAACGGCCCCATGCGCCCCAATTACGAACGTGCCAGCCTCTCGCAACTCCCGCGTCTATTCGCGTTTGGCGCCGATGCCCTGATGATTGCCGCCAACTTGCAGCCCTTACTCGCGCATCAGGTCATCAATGGGCTCACCGGCCAGTTGAGTCTCTCTCTGACCGGAGAAATCGAACGCAAACCGGCCTGGGGACAATTCCGACAAGGCCTGCTGCAACCGATGGAAGGCACGGACAGTGGTTATATTCCAAGCACGGTTGTCGATTACAGCAGCAAACAGGCTGAGGGCAATCCGACGGTTGCTCTGCCGCAGGAAGACAGCATCACACCGGACAGTGGTGACGGCACCGCCACAGATACCCAACCGGTGGGCTCCGAATCTACAGATTCAGACACCACCAAGGCCGTGCCGACATTCACGGATGGCGGTGGCATGGCGCCACCACCGGCAAGCGTAGCGCCCACAAATGACACTGCCCCGATGGCTAACTAATGGGCTCAGTAAACGGCTCGGCAAATTGATTCCGATGCGCGGCACGGATGCAGAGTTGCCGAACGCTAAAGCACAAACCGCGCTGGCACGAGGTCACCATGCCGAGACCGTGGCAGCGGAATATCTTTCACGACAAGGGCTCAAGCTGATTGACCGCAATGTCCGTGCAGGACGTGGGGAAATCGACCTGATCATGCAGGACGGCGCAACCCTTGTATTTGTCGAAGTACGTGCCCGCAAGGCGGGCGCCTGGGTATCGGCGGCGGAAAGCGTATCGTTTGCCAAACGCAAAAAAATCATCGAAACCGCAGAACGCCTGCTAAATGAAAAACCCGCCTGGCGCAACAGCCCGTGCCGCTTTGATGTGGTTGCGATCGGGCTTCCTTCCGAGTCCTCTGCCGAACCTCATTCAAGCCAGACTGAAGTAAACTGGATACAAGATGCTTTTCAGGCCGAATAGCAGCCCGGCCGGATAACACCGCAGCCGCAAGCGCAAGCATTATCCAGGTAAACTCTGCACGAATCCATCCATGGCTTCGTGCAGTTACGCTCGGACCGGTGGGCTTACGCCTGCTTCGCGTTCACGCCCGGCCCGAGCTCCGCATTTCAATGACTTACGTCATTGAGCGGCAGGGCATCCATACCCTGCGCGGGAAGGTCTGCATTTGTGCAGACCTTCCCTGGCCCAACGCACACTCGCTTGAGAAATCACCATGCTCGATCTCGTACATAACCGACTGCAACAAACGCTATCGCAACTCGATGCGGTTCTTTCCCCGCAGACCGAACCGCTCCTGCAGGCGGCGGGTGCGATGCTCCATGCCGTCCTCAACGGGCAGAAGATTCTCGTCTGTGGCGCCCGGGAACGCTCGCAACTGGCCGCACATTTTGCCCGGCTGATGGTCGGGCAATTCGAGCATGATCGACCCGGCCTGCCGGTTATTTCATTGCAGGAATTTCCGGGCGGTCACGAGCCTTATGCCAAACCGATTCGCGCCCTTGGCACGCATAACGACATTCTGTTTGCGATTGCGCGGCGCGGCACCGAGGGCTTGCAACCCGCCTTGAATGCCGCACGGGAACGTGGCATGACGATCGTCCTGCTCACCTGTGGCGTCGCCGAACAACTGATGCCGGAGATGCAGACCAGCGACTCATTGCTGTGCCTTGCCTCGGATTCCGAACGGCTGGTCCATGAAGCCCAGCTCATCATCCTACACACCCTGTGCGACCTGATCGACCGCCAACTGCTCGGTATTACAGAATGAGCACAGCGAACAACGCCAGCTCGCTGCTCGCCGCAGACATACAGCCTCTTTATCAAGCGCTGGCTATCGAGCTCCCCGCCGACCGCCTGAGTATCGAACCGGCCACCTGCTGGGCGTATGGCATGGATAACAGTCGCCTGCATCACGCGGCGCAACTGGTGGTCTTTCCCGATCATCACGATGAAGTCGTCACCCTCGTTCGTCTCGCCCGCCAGCACCGGATTCCCATCACGCCCAGAGGCAGAGGCACGGGTACGGCGGGCGGCAGTGTGCCATTGCACGGCGGTGTCGTGGTCGTGATGGATCGAATGAACCGGGTACTCGAATTTCGCCCGGAGGATCGTCTGATCCGCGTGCAGGCCGGCATCATCAACGCCGAAGTTCAGCGCATTGTCGCTGAGGCAGGGTTTTTCTGGCCCCCCGACCCGACCAGCAATGCGCTATGCACCATTGGCGGCAATCTCGGCTGCAATGCGGCAGGCCCTCATGCCGTGAAATACGGCACAACTCGCGACAACGTACTGGGCCTGACCGCCGTGGCGGGTACGGGCGATACGGTCAAGGCAGGCACGCAAACCACCAAGGGCGTGGTCGGTTACGACCTCACGCGCTTGTTCATCGGTTCCGAAGGCACACTCGGCATCATCACCGAAGCGACCTTGAAGCTCACGCCCCTGCCGGATGCCACCCGATTGATGCGTGTTTTTTTTAAAGACATGCATGCCGCATCTGCAGCGGTTTCCCACCTGATGAATCAGCCCGCCACACCGTCAGCGATCGAATTCATCGATGGCAATGCCCTCAACCTGATGCGCCAGTTCAGTGACAAGAATTCTGCGCTGGACATCCCGCCCGAGGCCGGTGCCTTGTTGATGATCGAAATCGACGGGCTTGCCGAATCACTGGATGGACAAACCCGCAAAATAAAGGCGGCAGCACAAGGTGACCCCGGCCTCCCCACGGCGCCGATCAGCCTGAACGTGGCCACCAACAAGGCCGAAATCGCGGCACTGTGGTCGGCACGCAAGGCACTGTCCCCGACCTTGCGGCATGTGGCACCCAAAAAGATCAACGAGGATGTTGTCGTCCCGGTTTCCCGCATCCCGACGCTGATTCAGGCCATCGATCAAAGTGCGGCGCGGCACGGCATCACGATCGTCAACTTCGGCCATGCGGGTAACGGCAACATCCACGTCAATCTGCTCATCGATCCTGAAAACCCCGGTCAGATGGCGGCGGCAGAAGAAGCGCTTGCCGAAATCTTCTCTACGGTGCTGGCTTTGGATGGCACGCTTTCCGGTGAGCATGGTGTCGGTGCGGTCAAACGTGACTATGTGCGAGCCGAAATCTCCCCGGTCAACCTGGCCTTGATGCACGGCATTAAAGAGGTCTTCGACCCTGAAGGCATTATGAACCCAGGCAAAAAATTGCCCGCTGTTAACCCATAAGGAACCTCTGATTAAATCAGAGGTTCCGTGCGGCACAAGGACGTGCCGCCATTTTCAATCACGTAGGTGATTGAAAATGAAGCAAAGCATAAGTCACATCTTTTGCTTTGCGTGCTTTGAGAATTCCAGGATGGAATTATTCA
>NZ_DAIESY010000020.1:0-10806 GCF_027346185.1 Halothiobacillus sp. | reverse complement strand
CAACGAGAACACCAACGGCCTGCTGCGGCAGTACCTACCCAAGGGGAGCGACCTGAGTGGCTTCACTCAAGAAGAGCTGGACGCGATTGCCTGGCAACTGAACACGCGACCACGCAAATCGCTGGGCTTTAAGTGTCCCGCCGAGTTGTTTACACCGGACGCCTTCGACTTCAAGCAGCATCATGCTGCTCTTTTTGCACTTGGTCATTGAAACCGCCGTTGTTTTTATTGGTGTCCACGGAGGGAATTGAACCCCCGACCTGCCCCTTAGGAGGGGGCCGCTCTATCCAACTGAGCTACGTAGACGGCGGTCGAATGCTACCACAGCACTATGGGTCGATGAAAAGTCATCTCCTAGTTCATTTCCGGTTCGACCCAGACTTCGGGTTCATCGAACAGGAAAGATACGTGGACGATGATCGGGCGACAGCATACGGGGCAGTCTTCAACGTATTCCTGCGTGCCGGCGCTGGCGTCCAGCAGCAGGTCGATGGTTTCCCAGCAGTAGGGGCATTGCACGCTGACTTCGGGTTGAAGGTCCATGGGGTGCTTCCGGTTCTTGTGGTGCCGCTTGGTCATTTGATCGCGAACGGGTGGGTTGGTTAATCGAGTATGGACGAAAAAGCCCGCTCCGGAAAAGTACCTCGGGCGGGCTGTTCGATCGGACGGTCAGGCACTGTTTTCTGGCAGCGATCAGTTCATGTATTTGATCATTTCATCGCCGAAGGCATCGCTGCCGATTTGGGTGGCGTCGTCCATGAGGCGGGCGAAGTCGCCGGTGACGCGCTTGTTGGCAATTGCACCTTCGACACCTTTGATGACGAGATCGGCCGCTTCAAGCCAGCCCATGTGGCGTAGCATCATTTCGGCGGAGAGAATCAGCGATGCCGGGTTGGCCAGGTTTTTACCGGCAATGTCGGGCGCGGTGCCGTGGGTGGCTTCGAACATGGCGATGGAGTCGGACATATTGGCGCCGGGAGCGATGCCGATACCACCAACCTGGGCTGCCAGCGCGTCGGAAATGTAATCGCCGTTGAGGTTCAGGGTCGCGATGACGTCGTAGTCTTCCGGTCTGAGCAGTATCTGTTGCAGGAAGGCATCTGCGATGCTGTCTTTGATGGTGATTTCGCGGCCGGTTTTCGGGTTGGTGCATTTGTACCAACCGCCACCGATTTCGGTTGCGCCGAACTCTTTTTTCACTAGATCGTAGCCCCATTGCTTGAAGCCGCCTTCGGTGAACTTCATGATATTGCCTTTGTGCACGAGGGTGAGGGAACTGCGATCGTTGTCGATCACGTATTCTATCGCCTTGCGCACGAGCCGTTCGGTGCCCTCGCGCGAGACGGGCTTGATGCCGATGCCGGAGCTTTCGGGGAAGCGGATTTTGGTCACACTCATTTCATTGATCAGGAAGTCGATGACTTTCTTGACTTCCGGCGTGCCCGCGGCCCATTCGATACCGGCGTAGATGTCCTCGGCGTTCTCACGGAAGATGACCATTTCGGTTTTTTCCGGGTGTTTGAGCGGGCTGGGCGTGCCGGTGAAATAACGCACGGGACGCAGGCAGACATACAAATCGAGCTGTTGGCGCAGGGCGACATTGAGTGAGCGAATGCCGCCGCCGACGGGTGTGGTCAATGGCCCTTTGATGGAGACGACGTAATCGCGCACGGCGGCCATGGTTTCGGCTGGCAGGCCGCTTTTATCGTCTGCATAGACTTTGGTCGCCTTCTCGCCGGCATACACTTCCATCCAGGCAATTTTCTTCGTATCGCCATAGGCCTTGGCGACCGCGGCATCAATCACCTTTTTCATGACGGGGGTGATGTCGACACCGATGCCGTCGCCTTCAATGAACGGAATGATCGGTGTGTTCGGTACGGTGATCAATCCATCCGGATGGGCAGTGATGCGCTCGCCTTGGGGGATTTTGATGTACTGGGAAGCGGATTGGGTCATGTCGTGTATGCCTCTAATAAAGGGTTTAATCGAATAAAACTGAGCTTTTCATCAGTATATCTTGGTAAATGCTGATTTATTCCATCCTTGGAATAAATCAGCGCGCTCATCGCGGTACCCGCCCGCGATGAGCGCTCACGAATCAAAGACGGTCAGTCTTTGATTCGTGTTGGGGCATCCTGACCCAAGCGGGAAGCACTGAATAAATCAACGCTTCCCTTGAAGTTTTATCGAAACAGTTCGCTTTTTGTACCTGTGTGAAATTTCACTCTTGAAATTCAAAACAGCACCCCCATGTTGAGGACTCGTTACTGGCGCGCATTGGTCTTGATCGACGGATGCGCAAATTTTTGACTTGAACTTGATACGGAGTGATCTCAATGAAAATTCGTCCCCTACATGACCGCGTCTTGATCAAGCGCGTGGAAGAAGAGCGCAAAACGGCGTTTGGTATCGTTCTGCCCGATTCCGCCGCTGAGAAACCAAACCGTGGTGAAGTAGTTGCCGCAGGCCCCGGCAAGAGCAACGACAAAGGCGAAGTTCGTCCTATGGGCGTCAAGACAGGCGACCAAGTCCTGTTCAATCAATATGCCGGCACCAAGGTCAAGGTGGATGGCGAGGAACTCTTGATGATGGGCGAAGACGATCTGCTCGCTGTTATCGAAGGTTAATTTTCCTCATTACGTAAATAAGTTAAGGAGCAATCTCACATGGCTGCTAAAGAAGTTCGTTTTTCCAGTTCTGCTCGCGACCGCATGTTGCGCGGCGTGAATGTTTTGGCTGATGCCGTCAAGGTCACCTTGGGGCCAAAAGGCCGTAACGTTGTCATCGAAAAGAGTTTCGGTGCGCCGCACGTCACCAAAGACGGTGTAACCGTTGCGCGTGAGATCGAACTCGAAGACAAATTCGAGAACATGGGCGCGCAGATGGTCAAAGAAGTGACCTCGCAAACGGCCGATATCGCCGGTGACGGCACCACTACTGCCACCGTTCTTGCCGCCGCGATTGTGCGCGAAGGCGTTAAAGCCGTTGCCGCAGGCATGAACCCGATGGATTTGAAGCGCGGTATCGATAAAGCTGTGATCGCTGCGGTCGAAGAGCTCAAGAAAATCTCCAAGCCCTGCACCAACAGCAAAGAAATTGCCCAGGTCGCCACCATTTCCGCTAACGCGGACGAGAGCATCGGCAAAATTATCGCTGAGGCGATGGACAAAGTGGGCAAGGACGGTGTGATCACCGTTGAAGAAGGTTCTGGCTTCGAGAACGAACTGGACGTGGTTGAAGGGATGCAGTTCGATCGCGGTTACCTCTCGCCGTATTTCGTCAATAACCAGAAAACCATGTCTGCAGAACTGGAAGATCCGTTCATCCTGTTGCACGACAAGAAAATCAGCAATATCCGTGAGATGCTGCCAGCACTCGAAGGCGCTGCCAAAGCGGGCAAGCCTTTGCTGATCGTCGCCGAAGACATCGAAGGTGAAGCGTTGGCGACTCTGGTCATCAACTCCATGCGCGGTATCGTCAAAGTGGCTGCGGTCAAGGCGCCGGGCTTCGGCGATCGTCGTAAAGCCATGCTGCAGGATCTCGCGATTCTGACCGGCGGCCAGGTGATTTCCGATGAAGTGGGCCTGAACCTCGAGAAAATCACGCTGGATGACTTGGGACGTGCCAAGCGCATCGTGGTCAGCAAAGAAAACACCACTATCATCGGTGGCGCGGGCGACAAGGCGGATATCGATGGTCGCGTGACCCAAATCCGTACGCAAATGGAAACCACAACTTCCGATTACGACAAGGAAAAACTCCAGGAGCGTATTGCCAAGCTGGCTGGCGGCGTGGCTGTCATCAAAGTGGGTGCGGCGACCGAAGTCGAAATGAAAGAGAAGAAAGACCGCGTTGACGATGCACTGCACGCGACCCGTGCTGCGGTTGAAGAAGGTGTGGTTCCCGGTGGTGGGGTTGCCTTGATTCGTGCCCTCGAAGCCATTCGCGGCATGACCGGTGCCAACACCGATCAGAATACCGGTATCGCGATCGCTATGCGTGCGATGGAAGATCCACTGCGCCAGATCGTGTTCAACTGTGGTGAAGAGCCTTCAGTGATCGTGAATCAGGTTCGTTCGGGTTCAGGTAACTTCGGTTATGACGCGGCTAACGGCACTTTCGGTGACATGATCGAAATGGGTATTCTGGACCCAACCAAGGTCACCCGTTCCGCGTTGCAGAACGCAGCTTCCGTGGCCGGTCTGATGATCACCACTGAATGCATGATTGCCGAACTGCCGAAGTCTGATTCGCCAGCCGCACCGGGCGGCGACATGGGCAATATGGGCGGCATGATGTAACGCAGCCTGATCTCCGGATCGCCCGGAGATCGCCCGAAAAGACAAAACGCCCCGCACGTTAATAATGTGCGGGGCTTTTTTATGCCTATTATTATCTCTGAGGCAAAATCAGATGTGACTTAATACCAATGATGCCACATCTATATGTTTTGCTGGGGTACGTCATACGATGAAAAGGGGGGTCGCTTGGTGGGAGGAAACCCGAGCATGAGCTACCTTCACCGCTTTATTTGCGTAGGTCGTGGTGTTAAAAAAACCTCAGATCAACTCTCAATCACCTGATAAACTGCGGTTATACCATTTATTAGGAGAGATTTTCCTCATGAAACGGTCCGGTCAAATGAGTCAGGCTGAGAATCGTATGACTTCAATTTGCTTATCCGGTTATATGAAAACGGGCAGCAAAATGGGCCTGCATACGTGGTCTGGGCCAAATGTTCTGTTCGTTCAGCGCTTTTCGTGCTGCGCTTGTGGTGCTCTGGCGCACGAAGACGTGAGTCATTGAAATGCGCAACACGGGTTGGGCGGGTACTGGCCCGCGTACATTTGCATAAGGCCAAGACACGGAGTCAAGGATGGAATGTTCAGAGCGAAAAGCCTGCTTGGTGTCGCAAGGAACCCCTGATTTAATCTGCGGTTCCATAACTGCCTACTATGAATAAATTATGATAAATAAAAAAAAGCGGAACGCAGCCGGTGAAGAAATCGCTGTGATCGGTATGGCTTTACGTTTTCCTGGGGGGCTTTCCAGTGAAGCAGGTTTATGGACATCCTTGATCAATGGACGTGATTTGGTTACCGAGGTGCCTTCTGAGCGTTTCGGCACAGAATTCCACCAACACGATAGGCGGGATGAGCCCGGACGGAGTGTCACGTTTAAGGCGGGTATCGTTGAAGATATTGGGGATTTCGATCCGGCTTTTTTTGGAATCTCCCCGCGCGAAGCGTCCAAAATAGATCCCCAGCATCGCCTTTTGCTTGAGTTGGCTTGGCATGCCTTTGAAGACGCGGGAATCCCGCCGTCCATCTATGCGGGTTCGGCCTGCGGGGTGTTCGTCGGTATTTCCTCAACGGAGTACGGCACGCGCACAGTTGATGATTTAGCGTCGATGAATGCCTACTCCATGCTCGGCGGTACGCTGAGTATTGCGGCGAATCGACTGTCTTATGTCTATGATTTGCATGGACCGAGCCTGTCGATTGACACCGCCTGCTCCTCTTCATTGGTGGCCTTGCACATGGCCTGTGAATCGATCCGGCGTGGCGAGAGTGAAACCGCCTTGGTGGGTGGCGCGAATTTACTGGCACATCCCTATCCGTTTGTTGGGTTTTCACATGCGTCCATGTTATCGGCTGATGGTCGCTCGAAATCGTTTAGCGCCGATGCCAATGGCTATGCGCGTGCTGAAGGCGGTGCGGTTTTGTTGCTCAAGCCCTTACATGCCGCGCAGCGGGATGGAGATCGAATCCATGCCGTGATTCGCGCCACGGGCACGAATTCCGATGGCGGGCGCAAAACCGGCATCACCATACCTAGCGTCGAGGGCCAAACCCGTTTATTGCAGCAGGTGTTGGCCCGGTCAGGCTTGAGCCCGGCCGATGTCGATTATGTAGAAGCTCACGGCACGGGCACGTCGATCGGCGACCCGATTGAGATCGAGGCCATTGGTCGGGTTTATGGTGATGCACGTTCTGAAGATAACCGGCTGCCTGTCGGCTCGATCAAATCCAATATTGGCCATATGGAACCTGCCTCTGGCATGGCGGGTTTGATTAAGGCCGTGTTGGTTTTACAGCATCGAACGATTCCACCATCGATTCATTCGAGTGTGCTCAATCCCAAGTTGGCTTTGGACAAATATCACATCGAGATTGTCCGTCAGCCAACTGCGCTGTTGGTGCAAGAGCGTCCCGCTTTTGCTGCGGTTAATTCCTTTGGTTTTGGTGGTACCAATGCCCATGTGATAATCGAATCCGCCCCAGCGGTTGAAACGGTTGAAACCAAAGCAGCCAAAAAATTTCAGTCGTTGCCCGCGCTGATGATCAGCGCCAAGGATCGCCTCGCGCTGAATGTTCTGGCGTGCGCATATGCCGATTTGATTGAAGAGAATCCTGATAACTACGTGACCGTGGCACAGGCCGCTGCTTCACAACGGGAGTGGTTGTCACTGCGTTTGGGGGTTATCGGTGATTCGGTAGCAGAAATCGCACAGCGCTTGCGACACACGGCGAAGCAAATCGAGGGCGATGAGCTCCGCCGCGGTGTGGTACTGCAAGAGGTAGCCACCAAATCATCTTCTCGCGAACCGCGCCGTTGTGCGTTTGTCTATGGCGGCAATGGCGCTCAGTGGCAAGGCATGGGTTTGGCACTGTTACGCGAATCAGCCGTATTTGCGCGAAGTTTGCGCAAACTCGACCGGACAATGCGTCCGCAGCTCGGCTGGTCCTTGATTGCCGAATTAAAAAAGCAAACCGATGCCAGTCGATTGCAGGATACAGCGGTTGCCCAGCCACTCCTGTTCGCGATTCAGGTTGCCTATACCGAGTTGCTGCGCGCCGAAGGATTGTCGGCGGATGCGTATCTCGGTCACAGTGTGGGCGAAATCGCCGCTGCTTGGGCGGCTGGATGCTTGAGCCTGGATGATGCGATTGCCGTGGTGCTTGTTCGCAGCCGTGCGCAAGCCAAAACAGCGGGTAGTGGTCGCATGTTGGCCGCTGCGATTTCGCCTGAACAATTGGCCCCCACCTTGGCCGAGCTCAATATCGACCAGCAAGTTTGCACGATTGCTGGTTTTAACGCGCCCAACTCGCTCACGCTGGTTGGCGATGAACAGGCGCTGTCGGCCTTGAATGACCATTGGGCACAAAAGGGCGTTTTTGCGCGCCTATTGGATTTGGATTACGCCTTCCATAGCGCGGCGATGGACCCCATCGCCAATGAGATCACCACTCATTTGGGTTCTCTTAAACCCCGTCACGGTTCAGGCTTCGTATCAACCGTCACGGGCGCGCCACATTTGGGTGTGGCGCTCGATGCTGCTTATTGGTGGCGCAATGTGCGCGAACCGGTGCAGTTTGCCTCAGCCATTTCGCATTTACTGGATGAAGGCTGTTCGCTCTTTGTGGAAATCAGCCCCAATGCGATTTTGCCCCGGTACATCGTGCAATGTGCCGAGCACAAAAAAATCCAAAAACTCAATGTCATCACACTGGCGCGAAAGCAAGCCGATGGTTGGTTGGATTTCTCCGAAGCCGCGCTCAAATTTCGTTTGCAGTTGGGATTACAAGCAATCCCTAAATCGAAAAGGCCTGCGGTGATTGATCTGCCTAAATATCCTTGGCAGCGCCAGCGCTATTGGGCGGAAGAGACTAACGAAGGCTACAACCTGATTTATCGCGCCAATGTGCATCCGCTCTTGGGCTATCCGCTTAAAGATGCGCCCCTCACTTGGGAAAATATCCTTGATGCCGACCGGGTGCCTTACCTCAACGATCATCGGGTCGATGGCTCGGTCGTATTTCCGGGCGCGGCCTATCTCGAACTGGCGCTTGCTGCCGCCGATTTGGGGCTGCATTGGCCGAAAACGGAAGTGCGGGCGCTGAGTATTTTGCATCCGCTGGTATTTGAAGCCGGGCAGAGCCGTACCCTGCGCACCCGTATTTTCGGCCACGATCATCGCTTTTCCATTCAAAGCCGCCGTCGCTTAAGTGACGATGACTGGACGGAACATGCCGTGGGGCAATTGCGTGCCCTGGTTGATGACATGACCGATGACATGGTTGATGGTTTGATTGCTCAGCCCGTCCAACTCGATATGCCCGCTGATGCGAGTGTCATTGATGCGGCCACGCATTATCAAACCGCCAAGGCGCTTGGGCTGGATTATGGGGTGAGCTTCCGGGGTCTCGGTGCTTTAACCGTTTCAAGTAACCAAATCCGGGGTGAATTTGCGCTACCGGCGATGGTTACTGAAGATCATGCGCACTATCTTCACCCCGCGATGCTGGATCTGTGTTTTCAGTCCTTGCTGTCGCACACTGGGGCAATGGGCTCGGCCACACGGCAAAGCTATTTGCCGGTTCATGTGGGGCGTCTTGTGGTGGCGCAGTCTAGCACGCAGCCCGCTGGCTTTCACGGGCGAATCAAGCGCGTGTCAGCGCATTCGGTGGTGGCGGATTTCTCGTTGCATCATGCGGGTGGGCAACTGATTGCCGAGCTGCGCGATTGCCGCTTTAAGGCAGCGCATTTCGCGGCGGCCAACCCAGCACCGCAATTATGGCAAACCCAAGCGATTGATCTACCAGGAAAAACAGTACGGATTCAATTAGCTGATCGCTGGCCTGCACTGCTTGATAGTCAGCCGGTGCTTGTCGGTTCGGTCAGCCGCGCGCGTTATTACGCTGAAATTCGCCCCTTGCTGGATGCGCTGGCAATTTCTTGTGCCTATGAAGCGGTGGCAGAACTCGCCGATACCCAAGGGCGTTTACCTGCGGATGTGCCCAGCGATTCAGCGCTGTATCGCGGTGTGCTGTCACAACTCAGTGTGCACGATTATGTGGATGCCAAGACCACGCCGCACCCCCTGCGCGAAGCACCACCGTCGAGCCACGAGATCTGGACGATGCTCAGCCAAGACTATCCCGAGGCCAATGCCGAGGCGACCTTGATTGCCCGCTGGGGTACGCACCTCAAGCAGCGACTGCGGGGCCAAGCGGAGGCGGCGAATGCATTGGCGATGGCGCAGCACAGCGCCTTGTACGCACAATGGCAAGCTGACGGGCTGGCCGCCGAAGGGAGACGCTGGCTGCGTGATCAGTTCTGCAAACAGCTCGGGCAAGGGCTCGCACGGGCTGGGGTGCGGCGCTTGCGTGTGCTGTTGGTGGGCGATCAACCCAGTGATCCCCATCAATTCACCCAAGTTTTGCGCGCCTATTTCCCGACGCTCGGCGTGATGGTTTATGCCACTTCCCCTGATAGCGATGTTTTTTCAAGCTGGGTCGCTCATGATCCGCAGCACATGCGACTACTGCCGTGGGTGCAGTTTCAGCAACAGCTCGCTGATGGTGCGTTGGGTTCATTTGACCTGCTCTGGCTTGAGGGTGCGGCTATCTTTGGTCGCGCGTTGGATGTCGACGCCTTGACATCCTCCGCAGTCGGCGGGTTGCGGGTCATCATGCAGCCAGAGTCATCAATCTATGCGGCATGGATTGAGGGGCTCGCCACGGCTGGCGATGGTTTGGCTCAGTGGCAAGCTCATAGCGTTACAGATGAGTGCATGGCTCGGTTTGCCCAAAGTTCGCCGCAAACAACCAAACATTGGTATGAACCTGATGATGAAGCACATTTAGGCGCTGCGTTGCATATCGATACGATCCCAGCGGCGTGTTCTGCTACGGAGCAAATCAGCGTAGCGAATCAGCCCGGATTATCGGCCAAGCCGCTGGCTCAGTTTGTGCCTTTAAATCCTGCCGGAAACGATCTGGTCGAGCAGCTTGATCTCATGGTTGCGTTTGAACGGGTCACTGAGGATACGTCGGCGCCCGAGTGTCCGCTCATCCTGCTCAGTGGCATTCTCTCATCCTCGGAAGACTTGGCCGCCGCCACGCTGAATGCTACCCATCAATTGCTTGCGCGGCTGCAAAATCTTTCGCGGGAAGAAAGTAAGCGGCCGATTTTTCTGCTGCTGCCCTTTGGGGCTTTGGCCAGTGATTCTGATGCTCATGCTCATCCTGGCCTCCAACCCTTCGGCCATCCCTGGCCGAAGCCCGCTTCGCGGGAAAGGCCTTCGGCTCAACCCGTCAATGCCGCCCTATGGGGCATGGCGCGGGTGGCGATAAATGAATATCCGGGGCTGAATTTGTACCTGATTGATCCGCGTGGCGATGCGCAGGATCAATGGCTGCGTGCTGAGCTACAGCGTCTGTTCAGCCAACCGCCCGAGGAGCACGAGTTGATTCTTGAAGCCGGTCGCGTGCAGGGTTTGCGCGTGGTTCCGGCAGCGGACGAGCCCACATTATCGGGTGATGCCTCGATGAATCGCTGCGCGCTCAAATTCGACTTCCCTGGCCAATTGCGCAACTTGCAGTGGCAATCGGTGGCAGAACCCGTTCTTGACGACGACGAGGTTGAGCTCAAGGTGCACGCCGTGGGGCTGAATTTCCGCGATGTGATGTTCGCCATGGGCTTGCTGGGCGATGAAGCGGTCGAAAACGGTTTTTCCGGCGCAAGCTTAGGTTTGGAGTGTGCGGGCATCATCACCCGCGTGGGTGCGAGGGTCGATCATGTGGCGGTGGGCGATGCCGTGTTGGGCTTCGGGCCGCAATGCTTTGCCAGCCATGTGGTCACGCTCGGCCATGCCGTTGGGCGTATGCCGGAGCACTGGTCGTTTGCGCAAGCGGCGACCGTGCCGACGGTGTTTTTCACCGTGTATTTCGCCTTGGTGGAAATGGCGCGGTTGCGTGCGGGTGAGCGGGTCTTGATTCACGGCGGTGCGGGCGGTGT
>NZ_DAIESY010000011.1:0-28583 GCF_027346185.1 Halothiobacillus sp. | reverse complement strand
GGCGTCGACTGAAGAATCAACCGGTGATTCGATCGCAGCATCGCCGGGCACCTGTTTTTTCTTCCGACGGAGAAATCCAAACATTTTAAAGGCCTTCGTGAATGAGATAATCCATACGGGCAGCACACTACACCGTCTATGGATCATATTAACATGGGCGTCATGCCATCAATGAGCTGATGCCGATGATGAGCAGGGTTTCACATTTACGCTGTTCTTCAATCGCTTATCGTCAAGAATTCAGGCGCGGCTTTGAGTCGTGAAATCTCCGGGGTGAATTTTGAGTGCCAAATCAAGGAAATCGCGAATTTCGCATGGTGAAGAATCAGGGGATGGATTCGGCGACACATTCGTGAAATCTTCGCCTCGTGCCTTATCCGGCCAGGTCGTCCGTGGCAAACAGGTCGTGCGGGTGACGGGCGGGGAAATGCGCTCACGGCGTTTGCATTTTCCTGCCATGCCGAGCCTGCGCCCCACGCCCGACCGGGTGAGAGAAACACTGTTCAACTGGCTTGGGCAAAATTTGAATGGTTGGCGGGTGCTGGATTTGTTCGCCGGTAGCGGCATTCTCGGTATTGAATCTATTTCGCGCGGTGCACAGTGGGTGGGATTGATAGAGCAATCGGCCCGCGTTGCCGCCGAGATTCGCCACAGTTTGAAATCAATGTCGGTAGCGGATGAGCGGGCACGGGTTTGGTCGCAGGATGCCTTGGGTTGGCTGCGTCAGGCGCCGACTCAATTCGTGCCGGGGGAGCGGATCGATCTGGTATTTCTTGATCCACCATTTGCTCGTCCTGATTTGTTGACGGAAGCGGTTGAACGCTTGCAGCAGGCCGATTGGATGGCGGATGACGCATACATGTATATCGAGCAGAGTGCCCAGGAGGCGAGCATTCAACCCATGGGTTGGATCAGGTTGCGCGAAGGTCGAGCCGGAGAGAGTGCGTTTGCGCTGTGGCGGCGGCAAAGGCCGCTACCAAAAGAGGCATAGGTTTGATGTGATCAGGCGTCGCCCAAGGGGCGACGACGATCAGCCGGCGTAAGCCCGTGCTTCCTTGCACTCGAACATGCTAACGCGGGCTTACGCCTGCTTCGCATTGAGCTGGCGTCAGCCCGTGACGGTTTTTCGAGGTGCCCATGTATGAAACTATCTATGGTTTACCTGAAGCAAAATACAAGCCATGTCAGGGTTTTACCGTTTGATTTTCTGGCTTTTGCCGTGATGCGCTTTCATAGGCCATTTCATGGAGAATCATCGTCTCCCGGTGGTACAATCGCCGCACTCAAGTTGGCGTGACGCTGTGTTTCGTCGTCAATTTTGTCCCCTGATTCCATGCACTAAGAGCATATCCAACATGCAGATTTTCTTTGGCAACGCAGCCGTTTGTGATTTTCGTCTGGCAAAAAAACTGGCTTCGATTCAAGCTGTTGCGCCTTCAGTTACCCGGATTATTGCGCGATTTGTTCATTTCGCGGAAGTAAAACCGGGCGCGAAATTATCCGATGCGCAAACGCATGTTCTGCATGATCTGTTCAATTACGGTACCGCGCTGGAAAGTTGGCCGGACGACGTCGTCAGCGTGACAGTCGCGCCGAGAGCAGGCACGCGCTCGCCTTGGTCGAGCAAGGCGACCGAGATTCTGCAGATTTGCGGCATCGATGCCGTATCGAGGGTCGAGCGGGGCATCGAGTACGCGTTGGTCGGACTCGATGCGTTGGATCATTCCAGTCGCGAAGCCGTGACTGCCCTGCTGCATGACCGAATGACAGAAACGGTGTTTGACCATTGGGGCGATGCCGAAGCGTTGTTCGCCCATCAGCTACCCGCGCCGTTGACGGAAATTGCTTTGTTGCAGCATGGCGAATCGGCCTTGCATGAAGCAAATCAAACCCTTGGTCTGGCGCTCTCCGCCGAAGAAATCACCTTTCTCGTCGCAGCCTACCGGGAACTGGGCCGCAACCCGACCGATATCGAGCTGATGATGTTCGCGCAGGCGAACTCCGAGCATTGCCGCCACAAGATTTTCAATGCCGACTGGACGATCGATGGCGAGGAACACGATCTGTCCCTGTTCGCCATGATTCGCAATACGCATCGGCACAACCCGAACGGTACACTGAGCGCGTACAAGGACAACGCGGCGGTGATTGCCGGTTGGCCGGGCACGCGCTTTGCCGTGGATGTCGACAGCGGCGAATACGGCCAGACCGACGAGCCGATCCACTTTCTGGCCAAGGTAGAAACCCATAACCACCCCACCGCCATTTCCCCCGATCCCGGTGCCGCCACCGGTTCGGGCGGGGAAATTCGTGATGAAGGCGCGACAGGGCGGGGCGGCAAGCCCAAGGCGGGTTTGAGCGGGTTTTCCGTTTCCAATCTGCGAATTCCGGGTTTCGAGCAGCCGTGGGAAGCCATGACGCCTGCAGGCAAGCCCGATCGCATCGTGACCGCGCTCGATATCATGCTCGAAGGCCCCATCGGCGCGGCGGCGTTCAACAATGAATTCGGTCGTCCGGCGCTGGCGGGGTATTTCCGCAGCTTTGAATTGCAACCCACCCTGACGGACGGTTCGCATTCAGTCGTTCGCGGTTATCACAAGCCGATCATGATTGCCGGTGGCCTCGGTGCAATTCGTCCGGGTCTGGTGGAAAAGCAACCCATTGCCGATGGTGATTTGTTAATTGTGCTGGGCGGCCCTGCCATGCAGATCGGCCTGGGTGGCGGGGCGGCTTCATCGCAAACCAGCGGCAGTGGTTCGGCTGAACTGGATTTCGCCTCGGTGCAGCGCGCCAATCCGGAAATGCAGCGTCGGGCGCAGGAAGTGATCGATCGTTGCATTGCCCTAGGTGACCGTAACCCGTTGGTTTCGCTGCATGATGTCGGTGCAGGCGGCTTGTCCAATGCCTTCCCTGAACTGGTCCACGATGCGGGTCTAGGTGGGGAATTCAATCTACGTGCCATTCCGAACGACGAGCCGGGCATGTCGCCGCTCGCCATCTGGTGTAACGAATCCCAGGAACGCTACGTGTTGGCGATCCGCCCCGCGAGCCTGCCGCTATTCACCGAACTGTGCGAACGCGAACGCGCCCCGTTCGCCGTGATCGGTACGGCCACCAGCGAACAACACCTCACCGTGCGCGATGCGCATTTTAATAACGAGCCCATCGACCTGCCGATGCACACCCTGTTCGGCCATCCGCCGAAAATGCACCGTACGGCCCTATCGTTGCACCCGCATTTCGCCGAGTTCAAGACCGACGACATTCGTCTCGATGAGGCGATCAATCGTGTGTTGAGCTTGCCGACCGTGGCCGACAAGCGCTTTTTGATCACCATCGGCGACCGCAGTGTGGGTGGTCTGGTGGTGCGCGATCAGATGGTCGGCCCGTGGCAGGTACCCGTCGCCGACTGCGCCGTCACGGCGACCGATTTCTACCACGAAACCGGTGAAGCGATGGCGATGGGCGAGCGCGCTCCGATCGCCGTGCTCGATGCCCCGGCCTCGGCACGCATGGCGATTGCCGAAGTGCTGACCAATATCGCCGCCGCACCGATCAAATCCACGGCCGACATCAAGTTGTCCGCCAACTGGATGGCGGCCTGCGGCCATCCGGGTGAAGATGCCGCCCTGTATGCCACCGTGCGTACCGTGGGCATGGAATTCTGCCCGGCACTGGATATCGCCATTCCGGTCGGCAAGGATTCGCTGTCGATGAAGACCCGCTGGGCGGAAAATGGCGAAGCCAAAGAGGTCGTATCGCCCGTGTCGTTGGTCGTGACCGGCTTTGCGCCAGTCAGCGATATTCACGCGGTTTTGACGCCGCAGATTCAGCCGATCGACGACACTCATCTGTTGCTGATCGATCTGGGCTTCGGCAAGAATCGGCTGGGCGGTTCCGCACTGGCGCAGGTGTACGGCCAAACGGGGCAAATCCCGCCGGATATTGTCGCCAAGCCGCTCAAGGCTCTGTTCGATACCATTCAGTCTCTGAGCGGGCTCGGTTTGTTGGCCGCCTATCACGACCGCAGCGATGGCGGTTTGCTCACCACGCTACTGGAAATGGCATTTGCCGGTCATTGCGGCCTGGACATCGATTGCGGCTCATTGGGTAGCGATCCGGTGGCCGCCTTATTCAATGAAGAAGTCGGTGCGGTAATTCAGGTTCGCTCTATCGATCTGGATTTCGTGCGAGATCAATTTGCCGAAGCTGGCCTCGCCGATGTGCTGCACGATCTGGGTAAGCCCGTCCACGATAAAACGGGGCACGATAAGACCGGGCAGGGCGACGACGTGCATATCCGCTGGCGCGGCAAGTTAGTCTTTTCGGCCAAACGCAGTGATTTGCATCGCACCTGGTCGAAAACCAGCTACCTCATGGCCAGCCTGCGCGATAATCCGGACTGCGCGCAAAGCGAGTACGACTGTTTGCTGGATGAATCCGATGCGGGTCTCAGTGCGGCCAAAACCACATTCGATGTGCGCGAGAACGTCGCCGCGCAGATGATCGCCAGCGGCAAGCGCCCCAAAGTGGCGATCCTGCGCGAGCAGGGCGTCAATGGCGAAGTCGAGATGGCCGCCGCGTTCGACCGGGCCGGGTTTACCGCTGTCGATGTCCACATGAGCGATTTGCTGGCAGGCCGGGTTTCTCTGGCCGATATGCATGGCTTGGCTGCTTGCGGCGGCTTCTCGTATGGCGACGTACTCGGCGCCGGTTCCGGTTGGGCCCACGCCATTCGTTACAACGCGCGTGCATTCGATGCCTTCAGCGCCTACTTCAATCGGGAAGATACCTTCGCGCTGGGCGTGTGCAACGGTTGCCAGATGCTCTCGCAACTGCACGACATCATCCCCGGTGCACAAAACTGGCCGCGCTTCGAGCGTAATGTGTCCGAGCAGTTCGAGGCCCGACTGGCTCTGGTCGAAATCCTGCCATCACCTTCGATTTTGTTCGACGGCATGGAAGGCTCCCTGCTGCCGATCACGGTGGCCCATGGTGAAGGTCAGGTGCGCTACCGCAATCCGCTCGATGCCGAAGAAGCCTACAACACCCTGCGGTATGTCGATGGCAATGGCATCGCGACGGAAACCTATCCCGCCAACCCCAACGGATCATTGTGGGGGCAAACCGGCTTTTGCACGGAAGATGGTCGCTTCAATATCCTGATGCCGCACCCCGAGCGCGTCTGGCGTCGCAGTCAGTTCTCCTGGGCGCCGAACTCCTGGTCGCAGGGCGCATTCGACGATCACCGTGCCGAGGAAGGTCCTTGGTTGCGTCTGTTCCGTAATGCCCGTCGCTGGGTGGGTTGACTCCGTGCGATCAGGCGGGGTGTAACCGTCATGTCCTTGAAATTTAATCCGCCACCAGTATTGGTGCTGATGACGGGTTCGACCCTATGGGGCACGACCTGGATCTGGCTCAAGGCGATCGACGGAATGGGTATCGGCCCGCTTTTGCTGGCCGCGCTGGCCTATGGGATTCAGTTCCTGCTGCTCTTGCCCTGGGTGTTACCGCATGTGCGTAAGCGCTGGGGGTCGGGTGAAGCGCCCATGGCCTGGTATGGTTTGTTTGCGTTGGCGCTACTCAGCGGTATTTCCGGAACCGGCTTCACCATTGCCATGATCTTCGGTGATGTGGTGCGCGCCATGTTGCTGTTCTTCCTCATTCCCGCCTGGGGTGTGATCATGGGGCGGATCTTCCTGCACGAACCGCTCACGCCCACGCGCATCGTTGCCGTCATACTGGCACTCGGTGGCGCGGTGGCGATTCTGGGGCCGGATATCCAAACCAGTGCACCGCCCGCACAGGAGCCGTTCTTCACCTTGTTCGGTTTTTCATTGCCCGATTGCGCCGCGCTGATTGCAGGTTTGACCCTCGCCGGCGCAAATGTGCTGTTTCGCCATATGCAGGGTGAGCCGATGCTGGTCAAGCTGTCGATCATGCAGATCGGTGTCGTGCTGTTCTCCCTGGGCGCCCTGGTGTTCTTCCCCGAGCCCGTCGTGGCCATTACCCAGGGCGGGGTTGTCCATAGCCTGTTGTATGGCTCGACCTTGCTGCTGGCTGGCATGCTCTGCACGCAATACGCGGTTGAACGTTTACCGGCAGGGCGCTCATCCATTCTCATGACGCTCGAATTGCTGGTCGGCAGCCTGACCGCCATCTGGATCGGACACGAACATCCGTCGCTCTTGGTCTGGCTGGGTGGGGCGCTGATTTTGGCCGCCGCCTTGCTTGAAGCCACCAGCCAGCAGGAAAAATACGCGTGAACCAAGCGGTACATCTGGGTTTGAACCCGCAACAATCCGCGGCAGTAACGCACCTTGGCAGCCCGCTGCTGGTGCTGGCTGGTGCCGGTTCTGGCAAAACACGGGTGATTACCGAAAAAATCGTGTATCTGATCGAAAAACAGGGCATTCCCGCCCGCCATGTGTATGCGGTCACGTTCACCAACAAGGCAGCCAAGGAAATGGTAGCGCGTACGACGGAGCGATTGCCGCCCGAGCGGCGTCGCGGGCTCAATATCTCGACCTTTCATACATTGGGGCTGAATTTCATCCGCCGGGAATACGCGGCGCTCGGTTTGCGCGCGGGGTTCACCTTGTTCGATTCGGATGACAGCCTCGCCCTGTTCAAATCCTTGATCGGGCACAGCGAATACAAGGACGTGATCGACCCGAAAGCCGCCCAGTGGCAAATTTCGCAATGGAAAAACGATCTGCGCAGTCCGCAAACCTGCGTTGAACAAGCCATGGATGAAGAAACCCGCGCACTGGCCGGGCTATTCGATCAATATCAGCGCCAACTCACTGCCTGCAATGCGCTGGATTTCGATGACCTGATCGGTCGCCCGGTCGCGCTGCTGCAAAGCGATGCCGCGGTGCGCGAGCGCTGGCAGGCGCGGGTGCGCTACCTGCTGGTGGATGAGTATCAGGACACCAACACCACGCAATACGAGCTCGTGCGGCTGTTGGTTGGCAAGATCGGCGCGCTCACGGCGGTGGGCGACGATCACCAGTCCATCTACGCCTGGCGCGGCGCGAAGCCGGAAAACCTCAACCGGCTGGCGGACGATTTCCCGAATCTGCACCGCATCAAGCTCGAACAGAATTACCGCTCGGTCAACAGCGTGCTCAAGGCCGCCAACCACCTGATCGCGCTGGATACCACCACCGCATCCAAGCAGCTCTGGAGCGACATCGGCCCCGGCGAACCGCACCGCGTCATCGTTGCGGCCACGGCGGAAGATGAAGCCGAGCGCATCGCCACCGAAATCCTGCATCGACATTTTCGCGCGCAAACCGAGTACCGCGACTTTGCCGTGCTGTTTCGCGGCAATCATCAGGCGCGGTTGATCGAGCAGGCGCTGCGTAAACTCAATATCCCCTACAGCCTCACCGGCGGGCAATCGTTTTTCGAGCGGGCGGAAATCAAGGACGCGATGAGCTACCTGAAATTGCTCGTCAACCCGGACGACGACGCGGCCTTCCTGCGCGTGGTCAACACGCCCCGGCGCGAAATCGGCCCGACCACCATCGAAAAGCTGGGCGGCTACGCCCGCGAGCGACGCAGCTCACTGTTTGCCGCGGCGCGTTCCATCGGAATTCAAAGTGTGCTCGATACCCGCGCGGCGGATCGGCTGAACCGCTTCTGCGACTGGCTCGAAGGAATACGCGCCCAACGCGATCGTGATGCCATCGACGTGATCCGGCAGGTGTTCGACGCCATCGATTACCCTGCCTACCTGCGCGAGCAGGAAAGCACCCCCAAGGCCGCCGACCGCCGCTGGCAAAACGTCGAGGAATGGCTCGATTGGCTCGCCAAAATTAGTACCGATAGCGCTGAAAATAACGAAATCATGGATTTACCCGCGCTCGCCCAGCGCATGACCCTGCTCGGCATTCTCGATCAGCAAACCCGCGAAAAAGACAGCAATGCCGTCGCTCTGCTCACGCTACACGCCGCCAAAGGGCTGGAATTCGGCCACGTGTTCATGGCGGGGATGGAAGAAGACATCCTGCCGCACCGTGACTGCATCGAAGATGAGGAACGCTTAAGCGAGGAGCGCCGCCTGTGCTTTGTTGGCATCACCCGCGCCCGGCTCTCGCTCACCTTCACCCTCACCAAACGCCGCCGCCGCTATGGCGAATGGAAAGACACCGAACCCAGCCGTTTTTTAGATGACATCCCTGCCGACCTGCTGCAATGGCAGGGAGAGGGCATCGAACAACCCAAGGAAGTCAGCCAAGCCCAGGGGCGAGAACATCTGGCCAGTATTCGGGCGATGTTGGGGAAGTAAAGCCCAGCAGGGCGGATGATGCGCTGGATCATAATCACGCTGTGATGCGATTGAGCTATCACAGTCAGAAATCGGGGTATCGAATCCCACCTTAACGAGTCGAGGTCTACTCACCCTTCAACCCCCAGCATGATCGCGCTATCCCTCTGCGAAATCAGCCCGGCCTTGGCGTAGATGCCGAGCTTGGCGCGGGTGTCGGTGATGTCGAGGTTGCGCAGGGTGAGCTGGCCGATGCGGTCGAGCGGGCTGAACGGCGCGTCTTCCACCTTTTCCATGCTCAGGCGCTCGGGGGCGTAGGCCAGGTTGGGGCTTTCGGTATTGAGGATGGAGTAGTCGTTGCCACGGCGCAGTTCCAGCGTGACTTCGCCGGTGACGGCGCGCGCCACCCAGCGCTGGGCGGTTTCGCGCAGCATCATGGTTGCGGGTCGAACCAGTGCTACGGAGATAGACCTGACCCCCATTACTCGATACAAAACTTGATCAAGAATCCGGACCCACGTCTTTCCAATCCTCTGGCATAACGATCTTCGCGGCAATTTTCGCGTGCTCCTTGAGGAGGTACAACAAATTGCTGCCTGCCAGAAGTTCCATCGGCTTTCCGTTTGCGAACTCAAACGCTGCCTTGCCATAGCCGCTCGTTGTAACCAGGATGCCCTTGGAAGCGCCCTCGTTCTGCATCGTGCCGAACAGATCGCGTACCGCGCTCACCCCGACAGTGTTTTTGTACCGCTTGGCTTGGATAACCACCTTTCCGCCGAAGATCGGCCGTGGATCGAACGCAATGCAATCTACGCCGCCATCCCGTGAGGGCTGAGTTTGCCGCGTTTCCAGACCCATAGCCTGAAATAGGTTGGTGATCAGCGATTCGAACTCACCGGGAGTGAGTTCCATTAAATTGGGCCGTTGATCCAATGTCGAAAGCACATCACCTTCTTCAATGAACCGTGGATCAGACATATTCAACTCGAGCACAGGGCGGACCGGCACCAACTCCGCCGCGCTTTTCGATACGGTGGCATTCAACGCCCTTAGACAGGCAGCGGATTCGACATGCGCCAAGTCGATTTCACTGAAGGCGTCACGGGTAGTCCGGACAGTCACGATGCACGGGTGGATGGGCTTGCCGTTTCCGGGATTGGTGGCGTAGACGTAGCCATTGAACACAATAGTATCGATGTAGCCGCGAGAATCCGACTGAAAGACCTCGTGTATCGACCGCAATGCAGTTTGCGCCACAACGTCGGTGTACAAGGCGCGACGCTGGTTCTCCGGCCGAGCACTCTTCGAGAAGGAATCCGATGTCCTAACGTACTTCACCGACTTTAGCTTTGGAATTAGGGTGTCATATGCAGGCAGGTCATAGGCCACTATTAGCTGTTTCGATTCTGTCTGATATTCCGCTTGCACCTCTTGCGGGAAGCCATCCGGGTATGGGCTACTTCCGAGGACAGTAATAAAGTAAGAGGCCACGGCATCCGGTTCGCCTTTTGAGAACGCTTCGCGCAACTGCTCGACGGCTTTGTTGTGCTCATCGGCCTTGCGCTCGGCACGCTTCACAACTTGCTCGTGCTCGTACTGCCGTCGTTTCAGCGCTATTTGGCGTTCGTCCTCCTTCGTCCGAAACTCTCGCAAGGCCTGCTCGTAGGTCTGCTTCGCCGCATCACATCGCTTTTGGTATGCACTCTTTACCCAGGGCAAGAGGGCTGCCACGCCCTTAGGCTTTGCCGGCTCATAGGCAGTCCATCGCGGCTCCGGGGACGTCGAGACGAGATCGCTCAAGTCAATCGCGGCATACGCTGGTGTCACCTGCATCTTCGCAAAATCGATCATCGGTTCTCGGCTCAATCCTGTGAGAAGGATCTGCCTGAGTGATTGCACGTAATGTTCGATCTGCTCGTTCTGACTTTCGGCTTCAGCTAGATTGGACTCGATGTAAAGTCGCTTACGCTCCTTCTCATCTGCCTTTGCCGTACGCTCGTAATCACGCTGAGCCCGCTCCGCTTCCCGGACTGCATGCAATTGAACGCGATGTTGCATTTCTATTTCGCGCTGTTGTGCTCTGGCAGATCGCTCTATTTCCCGTACAAGCCGATTCATGCCGCTCAAAAATCCTCGGGCCATAATTCCCTCGATTGATTGCAGGTCTGGATCCATCAATCAATAGAGTCAGACTCGATTGATTTTCAAGCACCAATATACCTGTCTTTTTCTGGTACCGGAATGCCAGAGCATAACCACGTCGTTGGTTGGTTGGTTCGTTCGTGTGGATACAAGATCACATTACGTCGCCTTAATAAATCCGTGATCTGCGTCACCGTGAATGCCTATCGCAAGCTGTTTTCTCACGCTATATGAACGTGAGCAAAAAATCTCGTCTCGGATTGGAAACGTGGTGTTAAAAAGCCTGGAGGCTCTGCGCTGCGTCTTTTGGCGGTTGTGAAGAAAAATGGCATTCAGTCGAATAGCTGAAGCTACCGTTGAGGTGCAAGATCATAAGCTTGTCCGACAACCTCAGCGTACAGGTGGCGCGGGTGCTGATGGCTGCAATTGTGGAGTCTGTTGTCCGCCGTTCTGCCTCATGATGATGTTCAGAAGGTTTACGAATAAAGATTGGACGCCTGAGAGTCAAAAGAATAGGATTTAATCCTATCAAAACGAGGGAGTCCGTTATGCGAACCACCAAACAAATGAGCGTCACACTGCCCTACGACATGGCGGAGGTGGTGAAGGCCAAAGTACGCACGGGTGAATACGCCGGTTAAAGCGAAGTGATTCGTGATGGTCTGCGTGCATTGATGGCTCGGGATCGCGCCGTTGAAAACTGGTTAAGCACGATGGTTGCCCCGGCCTATGACTTATTGCAGGCCGATCCAACTCGTGCCGTCAGCGCTGACCAGATGCGCGCACGCCTGGCTGCGGAATATGCCAAAACACGATGAATTATCGTGTTGTCTTTAGCCCGGAAGCACGAGAACAACTTAGCACGCTTTTTCATTACATCGCCGAAGCGGCAACGCCTGACATCGCGGTGCGCTACACCGAAGCTATCGTAAGCTACTGTGAAAGCCTGTGCACGCTGCCTCTTCGTGGTACACAACGCGACGATGTGCGACCAGGACTCCGTATAACCAACTACGGGCACCTCGAAAAACCGTCATGAGCATGTTCGAGTGCAAGGAGCCGCGGGCTTACGCCAGCTGCGCGTAAAACGAGCACGCGAATTCAAGCGCCGCACCCGGCAGGGCTTCCGGCACGGATGGCGGAAGGGTGCGAGAACAGGACGCGCTGCAATCTGACAGCGCAGTAGGTTTTTCTAGGTGCCCCTACAAGAAACGCGCGGTGATAGCCTTTTGTGTGAATGACGAGCTCATTTCCATCCTCGGCATTTTTTACGGTGGGCAAGACTACGCATCCATCCTGCAAGACAGTCCGGACGACTGGGGCGCGGATCACTGAACGTACTCAAAGCTCTACGCTTCTCCAATCACCGGCATCTTCACATCCAGCACCAGCTCATCAAACGGCGCATGAATTTGCCCCTGCTCATTGCGTTCAAAAATGTGCCACTTCTGCCCGCGTAGGTCGGAATAGCGCAACGTATTCCGCCGCATGGAAATCAGTTTCGCGTGATACTTGGCTTGGACCGACCTCTGTCGTGCCAACAGTTTCACTCCGTCTTCACCAGCCAAAATACTTTTGACAATCTCGAGCTTGAACTCAGTTTTGTACAACTTCATAAAACCCCTTTGAAGTTTGCCCAGCTTCTGGAGGTCTGTTCAATTCCGGAGTGACTTACCCGACTTGTCGAGGGGTTGCTTGTGATGCTGGTCAGCAAATAGGTCGGTCTTGAAGGTGCTGCGTTCTTATATCGAGATTAAATCGGGTAGTGGTCAGATGGTTCGAGTTTTACCGGACGGCGCATGGGCTGGGTGAGGTTTTTCGAGGTGCCCGATTGTCCCTGTGAACGCATGAAATATCACCATATTGGGGCGGTTTTGGCGGGTGATTGCGCGATATCTGTGCGGATCCTTCTGTCAAAGGTAAGTTAAGTTGTTCATTATCAATATTTTAGAGTAGGCACAGAATCTGCTTTCCCACCGTGAAACTTTTTTTCACCAAAAGCACAAGGAGATGTTATGCCGCAAAACCATGGCGCAAAGCTTAACCTGATAAAGATGCAAGGGAGACTCCCATGAGAGTGGTAACCGCAATAATTAAACCGTTCAAACTTGATGATGTTCGAAGTGCACTTTCAAGCATTGGCGTACAAGGAATTACGACAACTGAGGTAAAAGGATTCGGGCGCCAGAAAGGGCATACGGAACTCTATCGTGGAGCCGAATACGCCATTGACTTCCTACCAAAAATTAAATTAGAGATTGCCGTTAAGGCAGACTCCCTAGATGAGGTTTTGGCAACTCTTCTTGAGTCGGCGTCGACCGGAAAAATTGGTGATGGGAAAATTTTCGTCTCTGTTCTGGAACAGGTTATACGCATTCGAACCGGTGAAACCGGTCATGATGCATTGTAAGGAGATTTATTATGAAACGTTTGATCTCGTTAGTTATCTTTCTTTCGGTGCTGATATTTGATCTGCCTTCTTTCGCAGCAGACACTACTGCATCCACCCCTCCTGCTGCAGTCGCAGTAACTACTGAAGCAACGCCCGCCGCTGCGCCAGTAGCGTTGCCTGATCCAACATTGAATAAGGGCGATATGGCTTGGATGATCGTTGCGACCTTGCTAGTCGTCATGATGGCAGCGCCAGGATTGGGCCTGTTTTATGGCGGGATGGTTCGCAGTAAAAACATGCTGTCGATTCTGATGCAGACCTTAGTAACGTTTTGTCTGCTCGGTGTTTTATGGGCGGTGTATGGCTACTCTCTTGCCTTCACAGAAGGCAATTCCTTTATCGGTGGATTCAGCAAGCTGTTCCTACAAGGCGTAACCCCTGACTCGGTGGCGGCGACTTTCAGTAAGGGCGTCGTAATTCCCGAATACATTTATATTGCCTTCCAGTTGACCTTTGCGGCGATAACGCCTGCCCTGATCGTTGGTGGTTTTGCCGAAAGGATAAAATTCACAGCTGTTCTCGCATTCATGGTGCTTTGGTTTACGTTTGCTTATTTGCCTGTCGCGCATATGGTTTGGTATTGGGCCGGCCCTGATGCTTATACCACTCAGGCTGCTGCTGATGCGGCCAGCGCGACAGCCGGATTCCTATTCCAGAAGGGAGTGCTGGATTTCGCAGGCGGAACAGTAGTCCATATCAATGCGGGTATAGCGGCGTTGGTTGGTGCCTACGTGATTGGTAAACGCATTGGTTATGGCAAAGAAACAATGGCACCACATAGTTTGACAATGACTATGATCGGGGGCTCTCTTCTTTGGGTCGGTTGGTTCGGTTTCAATGTGGGCTCAAATCTTGAAGCGAACGGTGTAGCAGGCCTCGTTTTCATGAACACCTTGCTTGCCACCTGCGCCGCAACGGTTTCTTGGTCGCTTATCGAAGGGATACGTAAAGGCAAGCCTTCAATGTTGGGCGCAGTCTCAGGTGCTATTTCAGGCTTGGTTGTGATTACACCGGCCTGTGGTTTCGTAGGCCCAATGGGTAGCATTATCATGGGTTTTTTGGGGGGATTGGTATGCTTCTGGGGCGTCAATGGTCTCAAGCGCTGGCTCGGCATTGACGACACACTGGACGTGTTTGGCGTTCATTGTGTCGGTGGAATCCTGGGTGCTATCTTGACAGGTGTGTTTGCCGCGCCGATTCTGGGTGGATCAGGTGTTTATGACTATGTAGCTGGCAAAGTTGGTGATTACAACATTGTTTCGCAAGTCATCACTCAATTCTGGGGTGTGGGTACTACGCTGATCTGGTCGGGATTGGTGGCATTTATCGCCTTTAAACTAGTCGATAAATTCATCGGCCTGCGCGTAAGCGAAGAAGAAGAGCGTGAAGGTCTTGATATTGCTTCACATGGTGAATCGGCTTATCACCATTAATAGAGAGAACCTCGAAAAACCTTTCAAGGTTCTCTAGGGAAGGTCTGCACGAATGCAGGCTTTCCCGTGCAGGGCATGGATGCCCAGCCGCTCAATGACGTAAGTCATTGAAATGCCGAGCACAAGACGGGTATGTACCGACTTGTGCGTTTCTGCACGAGGCCATGGATGGATTCGTGCAGAGGTTCCACAGAATCAAAACCTGAAAAAGAGGGCGCCTTGTGCGCCCTTTTGTTTTCGGGATATTTTTACTCTATATCGGTTCCATGATCTCTCGCCGCAGGGGGAATCAGAGCACGATTTTTTTCCAAGCGAACAAGCGAGTAGGTTGCCAGCCGAGTTGATCATAAAAACCCAGTGCTGACTCATTATCGGCATCAGCTAACAATTGCAGCCGGCCGACTCTGTTTTCCTTTGCCCATTCACTAACATGCGCAAGCAAAGCCTTACCGATACCTTGCCCGCGAAAATCTTCGTGCACCACCATATCTTCGATCCAGGCAGATCGTTCACCAATCGCCGTCGAACTCACGAGTTGTGCGCTAACCATTCCGACCACACCTTGCTGGGTATGACGGGCAACAAAAATTCGACCTTGTAAAGGATAAGCTAACAACAACGCCAAGCCACGGCGCTGGGCTACTTCATCAGGCACGAAATCCTGCTCAATAGAAAAAAGCGCAAACAACAGTGCCACCAGCGCATCAATATCTTCCGAGGTTGCAGGCCCAATATGAAAATCCATGCGCCTACTCCTCGTCCGCATGCGGATACATCAACACCGTCAGAAAACGAATAGGACATTGAACCATCTTGTCTGGTCCATGGGGTACTTTCGCATCGAAAGTCAGCGCATCACCGGGATGCAATAGGTAACGCTCCTTGCCATGACGATATTGAACAATGCCTTCGAGCATATAAATAAATTCAACACCAGGATGTTCGAATGAGGGGAAAGTTTCCGACTCTTCATCGATTGTTATAAGGAATGGTTCGAACACTTTACGAGGCCCACGGTCGTAAGCCAACAAATGATAGGTGTGCCCTTTCTTGGTGCCGCGCCGGACAACTTCCATGCCTTCCCCGCTTTTTACGAGTTGAGCACTCCCAGTTCTGTCATCGAAACCACTGAACAACTTTGCCAGTGAGACACCAAGCGCTTGGGAGAGACGTGTCAATGTTTCCAGGCTCGTTGCAGTTTGGGCATTCTCAATTTTGGACAACATCCCTCGGCTGATCCCTGCAAGATTGGCGACATCGGCGATCGTTAGACCATGTTTCTGGCGGATATCCCGAATAGCATTTCCGAGATAGCGCTCTAGACTACCTTCGCTGGATGATTCAGACACGATCTATTACCTATATAACAAAGGTTTACATTAAAACATCAGCACGAGTGTTTCATTATAGAAAAAAAAGTTGACCAAACACAATGCGTTGTGCACCATGAGAACTATAGTTTACCCTCATGAATCAAGGTGGGAGTTTATTCATGTCATTGGCTCGTCGATTTGTTCTCAAACTGTCTTGTCCAGACCGTGTTGGAATCGTTGCAGCAGTTAGCCATCTGGTTGCAAAGCATCAGGGGTGGATCACCGAAGCCAATCATCATGCCGATGCAATGGTGGGACGTTTTTTCATGCGGTTGGAAATCCTAGCCGACTCATTGCCTTTTAACATTGAGGCTTTCCGGGAACAGTTCGCACTGATCGCAGACGAATTTGACATGACTTGGAGTGTAGCCGACAGCGCACAGAAAAAACGTGTCGTGATCATGGTTTCCCGGCAAGAACACTGTCTCTATGACCTGCTGGCGCGTTGGCATGCAGACGAGTTGAATATTGAAATCCCATGCGTCATCTCCAACCACGAGACCTTTCGCGGACTGGTCGAATGGCACGGCATCCCATTTCATTACGTTCCGGTCACGCCGGAAACCAAAGAAGCCTCGTACGAGAAAATCATGGATCTGTTTGAAGAGAACGCAGGCGACGTCATGGTACTCGCCCGTTACATGCAGATTCTTCCGCCCCAAATGTGCGAGAAATACCCAGGACAGATTATCAATATCCATCACAGTTTCCTGCCGAGCTTCGTCGGAGCCAAGCCCTATCACCAGGCCTATGCCCGCGGGGTCAAGCTGATTGGCGCCACCTGCCACTTTGTGACTTCCGAACTGGATCAAGGGCCGATCATTGAGCAAGACGTTATTCGAATCGATCACTCCGATCAACCGGACGATCTTGTGCGCTACGGCAAGGATATCGAAAAAGCCGTTCTGGCCCGAGGCCTGCGCTATCACCTCGAAGATCGGGTCATTACCTTTAACAACAAGACCGTCGTTTTCCGTTAAGGAGTAATGTAATGCCCTGGCGACTTCTCCGCTTTGCGACCGCCAAAAAACATCCTGAGCCAAGGATGTTTACCACTCATAGCACCCTCAAGCCAACGTACGATGTGGTGGTGATCGGCGGTGGCGGCCATGGTCTTGCCGCTGCTTATTATCTCGGCCGCGATCATGGCATCACTAATGTGGCCGTGCTGGAAAAGGGATACATCGGTGGCGGCAATACTGGCCGTAACACGACCATCATTCGATCGAACTATCTGACGCCTGAAGGTGTCAAGTTTTACGATGAGTCAGTGAATCTGTGGAAAGACCTTTCACAGGAGTTTGATCTCAACCTGTTCTACGCTAATCGAGGGCATTTCACGCTGGCCCACAGCGACTCAGCCTTGCGCACCATGCGCTGGCGTGCCGAAGTGAACAAGCATTATGGCGTTGATTCAGAAGTGGTTGGACCAGATTTTGTCAAAAAGTCGGTACCAATGATCGACCTTTCCTGCGGTGGTCACGCGCCGATTTTAGGTGCGCTCTACCATGCGCCGGGATCAGTGGCTCGCCACGATGCTGTCGCATGGGGATATGGTCGCGGCGCTGATCAGCGCGGCGCCGAGATTCACCAGCAGACCGAAGTGCTGAGTATCGATATCAAAGGCGGAAAAGTCTGTGGTGTTCAGACTTCGCGTGGCTACATCGCCACCAACAAGGTCCTCTGTGCCGTGGCGGGGTTCACGCCCCGTATTCTCGACATGGTCGATCTCAAAACACCGATATACATTCATCCATTACAGGCGATGGTGAGTGAGCCGCTCAAACCTTGGCTCGATCCGATCCTCGTTTCAGGCAGCCTGCACATCTATGTCAGTCAGTCTGCGCGTGGCGAACTGGTCATGGGTGCCTCGCTTGATCCTTATGAATTGCACTCAACGCGATCCACGCTCGATTTTACCGAAGGCCTGTCTGCACACATGCTCGACATGTTCCCTTTCCTGTCGCATGTCAAGGTCATGCGTCAATGGGCTGGGATGGCAGACATGACGCCGGATTTTGCACCTGTCATGGGGAAAACGCCCATCGAGGGCTTCTATCTCGATGCGGGTTGGGGTACCTGGGGATTCAAGGCAACCCCAGTCAGCGGCAAGACCATGGCGCACACCGTTGCCACCGATAAACCTCATCCTTTGATCCATGGTTTTTCCCTCGATCGCTTCCGCAACTATTCGCTTACCGGCGAAAAAGGCGCTGCATCGGTGGGCCATTAGGAGATCCGACGCATGAAAATCATGACTTGCCCGATTAACGGCCCTCGCCCGGTTTCTGAGTTCTTTTATTGGGGGGAAATCCGGCCGATGCCCGATCCAGATACCTGCAGCGACGATGTTTGGGCCGATTATGTCTTCAACCGTAATGGCGCACCCGGCGTCAAGAAGGAATGGTGGTGTCATATCGCCAGCAATACTTGGTTCGTTGCAGAGCGGGATACCGCAAAAGATTGGGTTTTACGCACTTACCTAATCGGAGATGAATCGTGATTCGCTTACCGCCCGTTCCGGGTGAATGGATCGACCGCAGCACGGTGGTTCCTTTTACCTTTGAAGGAAAGACATATCAAGGCTATGCGGGCGACACCATTTCAAGCGCCTTGCTTGGAGCAGGTGAAAAAGTGCTCGGTCGGAGCTTTAAATATCACCGGGCGCGCGGCGTATTGTCGTTGGCCAACCATGATGTCAACGCTGTCTGTCAGTGGGGTGATCGCCCCAATGTGCGTGCGGATGTCACGCAGCTACAAGCAAACATGAATCTCACGGCTGTGAATACATTTGGCGGTTTGGACTCTGACAAGGCCAGGATATTGGGCACCTTCGCACGCTTCATGCCCGTGGGCTTCTATTACAAGGCCTTCCACAGCAAACTTCTGTTCCCATTGTGGGAACGGATGTTCCGTGGCATGACCGGCCTAGGTAAGGTCAGTTTTGACACGCCACACATTCGCACGCCAAAACGTTACGATTTTTGCGACGTTCTGGTCATTGGTGCCGGGGCATCCGGGCTTGTTGCCGCACTGACTGCAGCCGAACAGGGTGCGGAAGTAACCCTTATTGACGAAAACAACCGTGCTGGCGGGAGCGGTGGTTATGCCCTCGGTGCAGAAGCTTCCCGAATGGAACAAATGACTGAGCAGCTGAACAAGGTGCTGGCTCATCCCCGAATTCGGTTACTCACCAATACTTATGCTGCTGGTTATTACACCGATCACTGGATTGCGCTGGTTTGTAGTGATGTGTTAATCAAAATGCGCGCGAAAAGCGTGGTGGTTGCCACAGGGGGTTATGAACAGCCCGCCGTGTTCCGCAACAATGATCTGCCGGGGATTATGCTGGCTTCCGCTGCGCAACGATTGCTCTATCGTTATGCGGTGCGTCCAATGCAGCGAGCCGTAGTACTCACGGCCAATCAGGATGGCTACCGGGCGGCATTAGATCTCTCTGCACAGGGCGTTGAAGTGGTAGCCGTAGTGGATTTACGCCCGGACCACTTGGACGGCGAGCCCGAACAGAGGGTCATCGCTCTGGGAATTCGTGTGCTATCTGGGTATCGCATTATTGAAGCGCTGCCGGGTGCGAAGGGGAAATCGGTGGCAGGCGCACGGGTAGGCAATGGCAAATCCGAATCTGAAACATTGCCTTGCGACGGGATTGTCATGAGTGTCGGTTGGGCGCCGGCTGCCAACCTGCTCTACCAAGCCGGGACCCGCATGCGTTACACACAATCACTTGAACAGTTCGTACCCGACATTCTGCCGCCCGGTGTTTTTGCCTGTGGTCGGGTCAATGGTGTACATACGCTGTCCGCGCGCCGACTGGATGGTCAGCGCGCCGGAAGCGCCGCCGCCGCACACGCCGGTTTTGGTGATATCCGGGAGATTGTCATTCCGGCCGAGACGGAATGCCCAACCCATCCTTGGCCGATCGTCGCGCATCCGCAGGGTAAAAATTTTGTTGATTTCGACGAGGATCTTCAGCTCAAGGATTTCGAGAACGCAGTCCAGGAAGGGTTCGACAATATTGAACTGCTGAAACGGTTTTCCACGGTCGGCATGGGGCCGAGTCAGGGCAAACATTCGAACATGAATGCCCTGCGTATTCTCGCGAAGTTGACCGGCAAAGAACCGCAGGAAGTCGGCACCACCACATCCCGCCCATTCTTTCATCCGGTGCCGATGTCGCTGCTCGGTGGCCGGGGATTTAGCCCGGAGCGGCGCACGCCAATGCATTCCCGCCACACGGCTTTTGGTGCTGAATGGATGATGGCCGGGGTCTGGCAACGGCCGGAATATTACCGGCGCGCAGGCAAGGATCGGCTGCAATGTATCCAGGATGAAGCTGTGGCCGTGCGCCAGAACGTGGGCCTGATCGATGTCGGTACGCTCGGAAAACTCGAAGTCATCGGTCCGCAAGCTGCCGAGTTGTTGGAGCGGGTTTACATCTCCAATTACGCGAACCTCAAGGTTGGCATGACCCGTTACGCAGTCATGTGTGACGAGTCTGGCGTGGTAGTGGACGACGGTGTGGTTGGCCGTCTGGCCGAAGATCATTTCTATTTCACGACGACGACATCTGGCGCGGCCACCATTTATCGCGAGTTATCGCGACTGAATACGATGTGGCAGCTCGACTGTGGCATCGTCAATCACACGGGATCGTTTGCCGCAGTGAATCTTGCCGGACCTCAATCGCGCGCACTACTTTCCCGATTGACCCCACTAGATCTGTCTGCTGCGGCCTTCCCTTACCTCGCCTTGAGGGAGGGCGTCGTAGCAGGTATTCCAGCCCGACTGATGCGGGTTGGTTTTGTCGGAGAATGGGGCTACGAAATCCACGTTCCGGCCAATCAGGGCTGCGCGATCTGGGATGCCCTGATTGCGGCCGGCAAGGAATTTGATCTTCGACCGTTTGGAGTCGAAGCGCAGCGACTGCTTCGCCTTGAGAAGGGACACATCATCATCGGCCAAGATACCGATGGCCTTACCAATCCGTTCGATGTCGGCTTGGAATGGGCTTTGAAGATGAACAAACCTTTCTTCATCGGCCAGCGCAGTCTGCGTGTCATTGACCGCCAGACTCGCAAGCAGAAGCTGGTCGGCTTCATCCTTGATGCCCAATTCAACAGTTCGGTGCCGCAAGAATGTCATTTGGTGATCGACCGCGGCGAGATTGCCGGGCGGGTAACGAGCATCGCCTGGAGTGCAACGCTCGGGTGCCATATCGGTCTGGCCTTCGTCCGCCCGGAACTGGCCGAGGCAAACACCACAATCAATATTCGTCTGACCGATCGCACTACGGTTTCGGCCAAAATTGCCAGAACCCCCTTCTACGATCCGGACAACCTCAAGCAGAAGGAGCCCGCATGAAAAGCCCCTCACCATTGAGTCCAATCCACGATGTCCTGCTGGCTAAAGCCTCTGCATGGAGTGACTCGGATTCGTTACCACCTTCAGTTCGAAAGTTTGATGCCCGCGATCCGCAAAAAGCCACCCTGCTTGGCGTTGCCGACCTTTCACATCTGCCGCGCACGGGCGCCAAGGGTGCTGGCGCAGCAGGATGGCTAGCCGATCTGGGGCTGCCGCTACCATCCCGCCCGAACAGCTGGCTCGCGCTCCCCGATGGCGGGCTGATCAGTCGCCTGGGCCGAACCGAATATTTGATCGAGAGCAACCCAACGCTCGTCGCGCAAATCATGCAAACCCCACGCTCGCCAGGAGTCTATCCGGTGCTGCGTCAGGATGCGGCCTTCGCGCTTTGCGGCAGCCGGGTCAACGAGCTCCTGTTGCAGACCTGCAATGTCGATTTTCGCTGTCTGGCTGCCGACCCTGAACAACTGGTGCTGACCTCGATGGCCGGCGTCAGCATCCTGGTACTTGCTACCGGTGACAAAATCCACCCCGTTTTTCGACTGTGGTGCGATGGCACCTACGGCCCTTATCTCTGGGAAACCCTGACGGGCATCGCAGAAGAGCTCGGTGGTGGCGGCATTGGTCTGGATGCTCTGCCATGAACCCGTTTACCCCCATCACTTCAAACCCCATTTGGGAGAGCTAACATGACCCCTGCTGAAGCGAAGGTATTTCTTGCGGACAATAACGTTAAATACGTCCTTGCCCAGTTTGTTGATATTCACGGCACCGCCAGGGCCAAGTCTGTGCCAGTGGACCACTTCGACGACATCATCACCCAGGGTGCTGGGTTCGCCGGGTTCGCTATCTGGGGGATGGGCATCGAACCACATGGGCCGGACTACATGGCGGTTGGCGATCTTGATACGTTATCTCTCGTACCTTGGCAACCCGGCTACGCCCGCATTGTCTGCGATGGGCACGTCCATGATGAGCCGTGGGCCATTGATGCCCGCGTTACGCTGAAAAATCAGTTGAAGCACCTGGAAGAAAAGGGCCTGACTTTCTACACTGGCTTGGAACCCGAGTTTTCGTTGCTCAAAAAGGGGCCAGATGGCCAGATCCAACCGTATGACAACAGCGACACGCAGGCCAAACCATGCTACGACTACAAGGGGTTGTCCCGTTCGCGCGCCTTTCTGGAAAAACTCACCGACAGCATCAAGGCGGTCGGGATCGATGCCTATCAGATCGACCATGAGGATGCCAACGGCCAGTTCGAGATCAATTACGCTTTCGAAGACTGCCTCAGCTCCTGCGACAACTACATTTTCTTCAAGATGGCGGCCTGCGAAATCGCCAACGAAATGGGCTTGATCTGCTCCTTCATGCCCAAGCCATTTGCGACCAGTCCGGGCAATGGCATGCATATGCACATGTCGCTTGGCGACGGTCAACGCAACCTGTTCCAGGACAAGAACGACCCTCAGGGTATGGATCTGTCGAAACTGGCCTATCAATTCATGGCGGGTGTGCTCAGGCACGCACCTGCACTGGCTGCGATCTGCGCGCCAACCGTCAATTCCTATAAGCGGCTGGTGGTTGGTCGGTCGCTGACCGGTGCAACCTGGGCACCGGCCTATATCGGCTATGGCGACAACAACCGTTCTTCTCTGATTCGCATTCCGGGGGGGCGTCTCGAATTGCGTCTACCGGACGGATCATGCAACCCCTATTTGGCGACCGCCGCGGTCATTGCTGCGGGCCTGGATGGTATTGAAAAAAATTTGGACCCCGGTAAGCCGCACAACATGAATCTTTATGATTTGTCACCCGCAGATTTGAAAAACGAGGGTATCGAGATTCTGCCACAGAATCTGCATGAAGCATTAAAAGCGTTGGAGGAAGACGCCGTGCTCTGCGCCGCGCTCGGCCCGGTGGCGGCAGAGTTCCTCAAGCTCAAACACATGGAGTGGGTGGAATACATGCGGCATGTTTCGGACTGGGAAATCAAGAATTATCTGGAATTTTTCTAGGGATATGCTGATTTATTCCGTCCTTGGAATAAATCAGCTCGCTCATCGCGGTGCACGCCCGCGATGGCTCTCACGAATCAAAGACTTACGTCTTTGTTCGTGTTGGAGCATCCTGCCCCAAGCGGGAAGCGCTGAATAAATCAGCGCTTCCCTAAGACTCACACCACAGCCCGCCCCACTGGGCTGTCCTTAGCGATGGGAGAACATCATGTGTGGAATTGTTGGATTATTGGTTAAGTCACCGCCTCTGCGCGCGCGGCTGGGTGAGTTGATGGTGCCGATGCTGATCGGCATGACCGAGCGCGGCTCTGATTCGGCCGGCCTGGCGGTATTCACGCCCCCCCTGCCGGTCGGCGAGCGCAAGATCAGCGTCTATTCCGGGTTGACCGAGGCTGGCGCCGATTTCAACTGGCAGGGTTTGGCACACGATCTGAAATCGCATCTGGGCACCACGGTGACCGTGGATGTCCGGGGCAATCACGCCATTCTGACCACTAGCTTCGATCCCGAAGCCATCAAGCGATGGATTAAGGAGCATCATTCGAAGTTGCAGTTTCTGTCGACTGGGCGGAGCATCGACCTCTATAAAGATATTGGAACCCCGGCGGAAGTAGCTGCACGCTACGACTTTGCGAGCTTGAAAGGCAGCCATCTGGTCGGGCATACGCGGATGGCGACTGAATCAGCAGTAACCCCAGAACGTGCCCACCCGTTCACGGCAGGCGAAGACTTCTGCCTTGTGCACAATGGCTCGCTGTCCAACCCTCATGGCATTCGCCGGATGCTGGAACCTCATGGCATCACATTCGAAACCGATAACGATACCGAAGCCGCCTGCCGTTTTCTGGAATGGCGCTTGCGCGAGGGTGATGATCTGGAGGTGGCGCTGCAGAAAGGTTTTGAGGAGCTGGATGGTTTCTACACCTTCCTGATGGGCACGCCGGACGAATTGGCGCTGATCCGCGACCCCTTTGCCTGCAAACCGGCCTTGGTTGCCGAGACAGACGATTATGTGGCAATTGCCTCGGAATTCCGTTCACTTGCTCATCTACCTGACATCAAAAATGCCCACGTTTTCGAGCCCGCGCCCGAGGAGATGTACGTATGGAAAGCATGATTTTTGATCTGGCAACAACCCCACTCCGCGAGCTTAACCAGTTTCTGCATCACGAGGCTAAAACTGGAGCAGTTGAGAAGGTTGTTGTGCTCAATCCCGATGGTGCGCACAACATCGCTGTGGGTTTGGACTGCCCCGTAGAAGTCGAGGTGAAGGGGCATGCCGGTTATTACGCAGGCGGCATGAACAAGACCGGCAGCGTCATCATCCGTGGCAGCGCCGGAACGGGCGTCGCTGAGAACATGATGAGCGGCAAGGTACACGTCAAAGGCTTCGCCTCCAACGGTGCCGGTGCATCCGCGCACGGTGGCCTACTGGTTATCGACGGCGATGCAGGACTTCGCTGCGGTATCTCTCTCAAAGGCGGCGATATCGTGGTAGGTGGTTCCGTGGGGAGTTTCTCCGCCTTTATGGCACAGGCGGGGCGCATGGTCATTTGCGGTGATGCCGGCGATGCTCTTGGTGACTCTCTATATGAAGCAGTGATCTATGTGCGCGGCAAGATTAAATCACTCGGCGCTGACACCCATATTGAACCGATGAGCGAAGACGATCTGGCCGCCGTAGCCGATTTGCTGGCTCAGGCCGGAATGGAACATGCACCGAGTGAGTTCAAGCGGATCGCATCCAAGCGCGAGTTATATCACTGGAACGCCGACGCCAATCAGGAATATTGAGGACCCAATTATGGAAACAAAACCCGAACAACTCAAACACATTTCCCGTGAAGAATCGGCTGGTTACGATCATAAGACCCAGGATTATATTCGTAATGCGGCTGCCCACGGTCTCTATGAAATTCGAGGCTTAGGCGCTAAGCGCAAGTTGCCGAATTTTGACGATTTAGTGTTCCTCGGGGCTTCACTGTCGCGCTACCCACTTGAGGGTTACCGAGAAAAGTGCGTCACTAAAACCCTGCTTGGTACTCGTTTTGCGAAGAAACCCATCGAACTTGAAATTCCGATCACCATTGCCGGCATGAGCTTTGGTTCGCTCTCGGCCCATGTCAAGGAATCATTAGGTCGTGCCGCTTCTGAGTTGGGTACCTCAACGACTACCGGGGATGGCGGGATGACCCAGGAAGAGCGTCTATCTTCCAAAACGCTGGTTTATCAGTGCCTACCTTCTCGTTATGGCTTCAATCCAGACGATGTCCGTCGGGCAGATGCGATCGAAGTTGTCATCGGGCAAGGTGCAAAACCGGGCGGCGGCGGTATGTTGTTAGGACAGAAGGTCAGTTCGCGCGTCGCTAAGATGCGTGCCTTGCCAGAAGGCATCGATCAGCGCTCGGCCTGTCGTCATCCGGACTGGACGGGTCCAGACGATCTGGCTATCAAAATTCATGAATTGCGCGAGATGACGGATTGGGAGAAACCTATCTACGTCAAGGTGGGGGCGACCCGAACCTTTCACGATGTCAAATTGGCCGTTCACGCGGGCGCTGATGTGATTGTGGTAGATGGTATGCAAGGCGGAACGGCGGCCACACAGACCTGTTTTATTGAGCATGTCGGAATCCCGACTTTGGCAGCGCTGCGACAGGCAGTCGAAGCATTAGAGGACCTTAATATGAAAGGTACCGTGCAGTTGATTGTTTCCGGAGGGATTCGTACCGGGGCCGATGTCGCCAAGGCATTGGCCATGGGGGCGGATGCTGTTGCCATCGGCCAAGGCGTGCTGGTCGCCCTAGGCTGCAACAGCGAGTCATACATCCAGAACGGACAACATCTATCTGCTGAAAAAGACTATGCGGCATTGGGAACGGCGCCTGGCTTTTGTCATCACTGCCACACGGGCAAATGCCCCGTGGGCATCACAACCCAAGATGCCATCCTCGAGCAGCGACTTCAGCCGGAGATTGGCGCCAAACGCCTGCGTAATTATCTGAAAACCCTGAATATGGAGCTGACTACTATCGCTCGCGCTTGCGGCAAGCAGAATGTTCATCACTTGGAAAGAGAGGATTTGGTTGCTTTAACCGTAGAGGCTGCGGCAATGGCGCGCCTGCCTCTTGCTGGAACGGACTGGGTCCCTGGTATGGCAGGTTACTGATCAACTTGCCTTGTAAACAATTTACTCAATTATTGAATGGGGTATGTGCAAATGGGTAATCCCCCCAGAAAATAGCGGTATTCAGAAGTGGAATTTTCTCGAGAAGTAAACGCAGGGGATTTCCGATAAAAAATTCACGATATACCGATAGTCAGATACTGAGCATCCTCAAGCAGACAGAGGCTGGCTCGCCCATGCCAAGCTTGTGCCTAGCCTTGTGCCAGGCTTGACGCTGGGAGCATGGCATGAGCAGCGCCACCTTATTGTATATGGCGTTCCAAATTTGGCGGCATGGATGCGTCATTGATGGCGCGGCTCAGGGAACTGTAAGAGGAGAACCGTCGGCTGAAGAAAATGTATGCCGAGGAGCTTATCAAGTTCGAGATACGGAGATGTATCCAGCCGCAATGAACTCACGCCCCAAAAGAAAATTATTCAAATCGCACATATGCGATTGATTTGATTACCGCATCCGCCTTGGTGGGCTCAGATCATGGATGATCTGAGGGCACGAAAACAGGATGATTTGAGGGCCGTATCCGCCTTGGCGGGCTCAGATCATGGATGATCTGAGGGCACGAAAACAGGATGCGCGGCACCACTTCCCTGTAATGCCCCTAAGTAAGCGTTTTCCACTCCGATATCGGATTACCAAGTCTTCATGATCCGGTCACCTTGTGGATAAGTGCCCTTTGTTAAGGTGATCTTGCATCAACGAAATCGTTGATCACCACCTGAAACCAATGAGGTACGTATCATGAAATCACGTTATATCATCGCAAGCATCACCGGCGTCAGCCTTTCGCTGATGGGCATTGTTGGCGCGCAGGCCTATAGCGGAGAAAACCTCGCCAAGCACGCAAAGATCACCATGACTGAAGCCCAGGGCATCGCCCTGAAAGCACGCCCGGGGACAATCACGGACGAGGAGCTGGAAAAAGAGAAGGGCGGTAGCGGGTTGCGGTATTCTTTCGATATCAAAGGGACAGACAAGGTTGTCTATGAAGTTGGCGTCGATGCCCAGACAGGTTCTGTGCTCGAAAACGACAAGGAAAGTTCGCATCCCGATTAACATTCGGATCGAGTCTTGAGTTAAAAATGATCCGGCTCTCAACAGAAGCTCTGTTGCGGCCGGATTTTTTTCTGAGGCGTGGTTCGGTAAGCCTGAGCGTAATCGAAGCACGATATGACTTTCTTTACCGTAGATTAGACTCTACCGCCTCTAAGTCGATATATACCGTAGGAATACTGGAAATTAATGTGTTAGATCAGTGGTTGCAATCTTTGATGCCTTTTATCCAGCACTTGAGTGGCTGGATTTACTGGATCGCCTTTTTGGCAGCGCTCGTAGAAACGGTGCTGGTCGTCGGGTTGTTTCTGCCCGGATCTACCTTGTTGTTGTTGTTGGGGGCTTTGTCCGCAGGCAGCGGAGGCCCGAGTTTCCTCTGGCTGTTTATTTTCGCCGTGGCCGGTGCGACGCTGGGCGATAACGTCAATTACACGCTCGGTCGACGCTACGGGCGTCGCTGGACAGAAAACGGGCTTTGGTTGCTTCGTCGTGAGCACATCGAGAAGGCGCACGAATTTTTTTCAAAGCACGGTGGAAAAAGTGTCTTTTTCGCACGATTCATTCCCAGTCTGAAAGAGGTTGCGCCCTTTGTGGCGGGCACCGTCGGTATGTCGCGTGGCTGGTTTTTTATCTGGAATCTGCTCGGCGCCCTGGGTTGGGGGCTGCAGTGGGTTGGCGCGGGCTACGTGTTCGCGCGTTCCCTGACGCTGGCGCAGCAATGGATGTCACGGGCCGGATTGGGCGTGGCGTTACTTGCGATTTTGGTTCTACTTTTTTGGTATCTGCGGCGCTGGATGCTACGCAATGGCCCGGCTTGGTGGGCTGCCGTCGTTTCTGTATCACACGCGCTGGCCGAGACCCTACGCGAAAACCCGGAATTAGTAGCCAGGGTGCGGGCGCATCCGCGTTTGTTCGGGTTTCTTGGAGCACGCCTGAACCGTCAACAGTTCAGCGGCCTTCCACTTACTCTGTTCGGCGTGGCATTCCTCTATCTTTTGCTGTTGTTCGGTGGCCTTGTCGAAGATCTGATCGTGTCCGACCCAATTGTCGCCCTGGATCACAGCGTGGCCGAAGTCATGGTCGCGCTACGCGCCCCCGCGTGGGAGACGGCGGCAATGTGGGTGAGTAATATCGGGGTTTGGCAGGTCGTCGTGGCCATTGTGCTGGTTTCGAGCATTTGGCTGTGGTTGTCGCGGCGACGATTTTACATACTGCCGCTTTTGATCTCGGTGAGTGGCAGCACCTTGTTTGCCTTTGCCGGCAAATGGGC